>JAGQXH010000093.1 GCA_020436695.1 Lewinella sp.
TTAAACGGTTGACAGGAGGGGCGTTCGTGAACGATACTTCGTCTACCGTCAGCCGTTCGTCGGTAACCGCAAGAAAGATGACAAATCAGGACAAAACCGGGAACGGATATAACAAAATATCGGAAGAGGTCGTTTTGACCATTATCTACCCGAAAAAAGCCATTCCCGAAATTATTGCCACCTTTCACTAAATCAACACATGGGGCTGGAAAAATGTATAATGCATTTCTCCGGTAATCCAAATCAATGCGCTAACTTTGGGGGCGTTTTCTGCATCTTCTGACCGAATACCCAAAATTACTGCCCTGAACATTAGTTGCTTTGCCCCGTGCGTAATCCCAAAAACTAATTACAAACTCTTTCGACCGCCTTTGGCAGTGATTCTTCCAGTCAGGCGCGTCAGCTCAGATTCCGCGAAATTACTTGGTTAAAACTACTCAATAACGTATTCCGTAATGGAAGCGAATGAGAAGAATTTATGTTTGAGGTGGATTGTGCTGATCTCTGCCGGAGCGCAGGCAATCTATTCAACAAGATGCTTTTTGCATTTAACAGAAATTGTATACAAAAAAATTATTCTGAACGTTACAGACCGGACGACCGGTGATACACGATATTGCCAACTTATTAATTTACTAATTTTGAGGGTCATAAAAATGTATCCCATGATTAAATACCTGTTACTCCCACTTTTGCTAATAACAAGTCTTCAACTAACCGCGCAGCAACTCCCACTTTTTACCCAATACCGGGAAAATGCCACCATTATCAACCCTGCGGCGATGGAGACCGATTTCTTTGCCTACGGCAATAATTTCACGCTGGGAGCTTCCTACCGCTCACAGTGGGGCGGTATTAGCGGCGGCCCACGAACACAAACCCTTCGCGGCTCTTTTGTAGGGCTTAACGGTGGAGGGGTTAATTTGACGGCCGGCGGCTATCTACTCAATGATAAGACCGGGCCAACGGGCTTAACCGGCTTTTACGGACGTATCGGTGGGGTAGTGGGTTCCGATCCCGAATTCAGTGGACTGGCTATCGGCATCAGCGGCGGTATGGTACAGTACCGCATCGATGCGGATAAGGTGATCGTCAGGGATGCGGGTGATCCGGTGGCCTCACAGGATAATTCGCAACTGTATCCAGACGTTGGCGTCGGCATATACTTTTATAATACGGTGGGCGATGACAACTACTTTTACGTAGGTGCTTCGGTCCCCCAGTTATTTGGCCTCAACCTGAACTTTACCGATGAGAACGGTGATTTTTCCGTTGAACGCACCCGCCACTACTACGGTATGGCCGGGTATTATTCTTTCTTCGATAACGACAGCTTCATTGAACTGTCTCTTTGGGGAAAATACGTTCCGGGCGCACCGGCCAACGTGGACTTTAATATCCGCTATCAGCTGCCTGCGGCTATCTGGATCGGCACCGGACTGGGACGCGGATTAGGAACGACTGGATTTAATTCGACCAATTTCCACCTGGATGCCGGTTTCACCCTGGGCGAAGCGGCTGGTTTTGACAGTACGATCCGTTTCGGTTACGGATATGACTACTCTTTCAGTTCGTTCGGACCTCCGGCCGGTGGAACCCACGAGGTCAATTTGTCTTACTCCTTTAATCAATAGTTATTATTAACAGATTTGACAATTTCATTCCTATCATGAAAGGAATTCATATCCCTATATTTTTGCAACCCACTGATCTCATGAAAAGATTAATTATTGTTCTGTGTTTAGGCTTAAGTGCATATGTAGCTTCTGCTCAACCGGAATTGTATCTCGAAGATGGCACCGTTGATCCCGGTGAGGAGATATGTATTCCTATCCGCGGCCGCTTCTTTACGGATATCGTCACTATTCAATTCTCAGTAGAATTTGATCAGGAGATCCTGGACTTTGTCAGTATAGGCAATTTCGGTATTGCCAGCATGAGCAATGCCAACTTTGATCTTAGTCAGACCGGCAATGGTATTCTGACGTTCAGCTGGGCAGATACCCGGGATTGTCAGTCTACCAATGGTGGGAATCCTTCTTTTACCATAGACAATGATGAGGTCCTGTTTGAGATCTGTTTCAAGGTCAAACCCGCAAGCAGTTACGGTAATATTGCGGAAATAAACATTACCGGTGATCCGGTACCGATCGTGATTGAGCGTATAGGATCCTCTAGCCCGACGTTCGGCTGTACCAACCTCGGCTTTGTCAACGACCCGGTGCCGCCCGGCATTGTCAGTGTCAGTGTCAGGCCGGTAGTCGTGAATATTTCCGAGGAACAGGGCAATGCCGGCGATCTGGTATGTGTAAACTTTGCGGTCTCCGGTTTTGATAATATGCAGAGTATGCAGTTCAACGTGGTGTGGGACAGTACGGTGATGGAACTTGAGAATGTGGTCCCCAACGGAGACATACCGAATAACAGTTCCAATATATTTGGTTACGGCGGGAATATTGCCGCCAACCGGGTCACGTATTCCTGGGCCTATGTCATTGACGGAGAACCGGGGATCACCCTGCCGGATGGGACGCAGCTTTTCCAGATCTGTTATCGGTTGCTGGACGATTCCTGTGAAAAAAATTCTGCCGTAAGGATCATTAGCGTACCTACCCTGAATATTGAGGTAACCAACGCGGAGAACGGAGGCACCGAACTGGAAGGTTTTAATATCTTTTTCGAAAGTGAGGATGGAGAAGTATCGGTTAACGACTGTGACCCGGAAGGGGTACAGGTTACGGTGGACTGCGGCGCTCCGGTCAACCTCAATGATGAGGTTTGTGTGCAGGTAAAAGCCGGGACTAACTGGAACCGGGTTTCGGCGCTTGGCTTCCTGCTGAAATGGAACTCCTCCATTCTGGAATATAAAAGTGTAAAGAATCTTACCTCCGGCTTCACCCAGGCAGATTTTGATGCCGCCAATGCATCCAATGGTTTCCTGGGACTCGACTGGACCAGTACACCCTTCCCTCCTAAGGACCTCAATGCCGGTGACGTCGTTTTCGAGGTTTGTTTTGACGTGATCGGTCTGGGAGGTAACAGCCCGATCAATATCAGTATGCCCTGGACCGGACGTTTGAGTGGAGGTCCCAACATCGGCGTCAACCCGACCAACTGTGAAGTCGTGGTCAATCAACCGGACGGCGTAGCCCTTAGTATTCAGGACGGTGCTGCCGGCCCCGGTGATGAATTTTGCGTTGATTTTCAGACTTCCGGTTTTGAAGACATTACCGGCATGCAGTTTTCACTCAACTTTGATCCCGGCCTGTTTCAACTTACCGCAGTCAAAAATATCAATATTGCCGGAGCTAATCAGGGCAATTTCAATACCGGTGGGGCTGCCAGCGGTACCATGTATTTCGAATGGCAATCGAATACTCCGGTGAGCCTGGCCGATCAATCGTCGGCCTTTCAGGTTTGTTTCACTCCACTGGGGGCACCTGGAGATTGCGCGGAACTGGTAGGAATCGATATTCCACGGGTGTTGAAGGCAACAAGTGCCACTTCCAACGGGGAGGATATTGGCCTGACAGTTGCACCCGGTGAACTGTGTACGCTTTTCCCTGATGGATTTGGATTGAACATCGGAGAAGCGGAAGGCGATTGGCTCGATACGACCTGCGTAGGAGTAAGTGTGATCGAATTTGATAATATCAGTGCCGCCAGCTTCTGTATCTCCTGGGATCCATCCAATCTGCAATACACCGGCATAAATTTTTCCGGTGCCTGGCCCGGTCTTACGGAAGCTAACGTTGATGCCAGCTCCGCGAATGTCGGCTTGTTGTGTTTCGATTGGGACGGAGGTAGCCCGCAGGCTATTCCGGATGATACAAATGTGTTCGACATTTGCTTTAAGGCAGTCGGACCGGCGCTCGAATGTTATGATATCACCATGCAGGAAACGCCCACACCGCAGGTTACTACCGCCAACGGTCCGGGAAGTATTATCCCCAATCCGGGAAGCCTGTGTGTCAACGATAAATTCTATCTGATCGATACCATTATCATCCCGGCCAGTTGCCCGGGAGAATGCGATGGCTCGGTGGAGATCCAGGTTATTGGCGGACAGGGGCAGATCGGTACGGTTTGGTTTACTGAACCCAGCAATCAGTTCAACCCGATGATGGCCCAAAATCTGTGCCCCGGTCCGCTGACGTTCCGGGTATCCGATAACAACTCTCCCAACCTGGTGCAGGAATTTACCATTGATATCCCTCTGGCCGATGGTGTTCCGCAGGCTGAGGCCGGCGAAGATCGTCTACTGGGTTGTAATCCGCAATCGGTACTACTCAGTGGATCGGGATCGGAAGGTGTCAATTTCTCCTACACCTGGTCGCGGGTGACGAGCGGTGGGCAGGTGGTAAAATTTGCCGACGCTAAAAGTGCCGTTGAATTTGTACCTGGCCAAAAGATATTTACCGTTACTAATAATGAGACCGGATGTAGTGCTATGGATACCATGACGGTGATCGCTCCCGATCTTCCACAGGCCAATGCCGGTGCTGATTTTGAATTTACCTGTCAGGATGAACTAAGACTGGACGCCAGCGCATCGAGCGGCAGTGCGCCCATTTCCTATAAGTGGACCGCCATTAACAACGGTGTGATCGCCGAAGGTCAGGATACGCTCGTCAATCCCGTTATCATGGGCCCCGGCAGCTATCTGTTGAAAGTATCTTACCTGGAGACCGGGTGTTTTGATACGGATACCGTTCGGGTAACCGACGGCACGGTGATCCCTGAAGTAGTGGCCGGGCAGGACAAGGTACTGGACTGTGCTACCGGTTCGGTTACCCTGCAGTCGTTGGGCAATAATCCGGGACTGGATGTGACTTACGAATGGTACGATCAAAATAATCAATTACTCGGAAACGGAACTACTTTACAGGCTTCTCAGCTGGGAACCTATATCCTGGTGGGTAGAGAAAGTGTCTCCAACTGTACCGCCGTGGATACCGTGCTGGTGTTGCCGGATGTCAATTATCCGGATGTGGTGGTCGATCCGACCCTGCCGTTCACCTGTGTGCGCGATAGTGTGATGATCTCCGCCACCGTTGGCCCCGATACGATCAGTTATACTTTTAGTTGGACGGTTTCCAACGGAGGGCAATTAGTGCCCGGTACCGATACGAGCCTGACGCCCATAGCGCTGAGCCCGGGTACTTATTCACTGGCAGTGACCAATACGGCTACCAGTTGTACGGCGGAGATCGATATTGTTATATCTGAAGATGTTACACCTCCGACGGTAAGTGCCGGACCGGATCAGGCGATCACCTGTCAAACGAGCAGTGTGACCCTTGATGGTGCCGGATCTGATACTGGTGCCGGATATACCTACATCTGGACCAATGAAGTAGGGGATACGGTAAGTACTTCCATTACCGCCAGTGTGAGTGCCCCGGGAACTTACAGCTTGCAGGTGACCAGCCCGGAAAATGGTTGTACCGCCACCGATAATGTGAATGTACTCCTCGACGGTAATGTTCCGCAGGTGACTATCACCGGTGCTCAGGATATTACCTGCGAACTGACAACTGTAGAAATTACAGGTAGTGTTGTACCTGCCGGACCGACCTATCAATTCCAGTGGTTTGAAATCATCGGCGAAGACAGCCAGAATCCACTGGGGGTTACCACGCCTACACTTTCTGTAGGAAGCCCCGGAGTGTACCGGCTGCAGGTTACCAATCCGGATGATGGATGTAGCGGCAGTAATCAGGTTACGATCGGCCTGGATACACAGGCGCCGGTGGCGCAATCAGGTGATGCCACTCAGCTACTTACCTGTGATGAGCCGGCACTCACTCTGAGTGCAGCCGGTTCTTCCGAAGGACCTGAATTCTCTTATTCCTGGTCGGGTATTGATCCACCCTTGAATACCAATCAGACGATTCAGGTAAATACACCGGGTACGTATGTACTTACCGTTCGTAACAACAATAACGGCTGTGAGTCTACTGATGCCGTAGAGGTGGTAGACGGACAGCAATTGCCGGTGCTGAGTTTCAGTGATCCGGAACCGGCTATCGATTGTATCAATTCGACGATCACTCTGCAAGGCAACGTGCAGGGGGCTACCGATCTGAGCGTTGAATGGAAAGGCCTCACCGGAGGTACGCCCGAGCCGGCAGATGCATTGATGACGACGATCAGCCAGCCCGGTACCTACCGCCTGATCGTTGAAAATAACGCCACTGGTTGTGTAGACTCGCTTGAAATTACGGTTGCCGATAACACGGCTAACCCTCCGGTAGTCTCCATCGCTGAACCGCAACTTTTCACTTGTACTACACCAACCATTCCACTGGACGCGAGTGCCACGGGTGCGGCTTCGAGCTTCAGTTCTATATCCTGGGTTTCGAATGACGGCAATACGGTCAGCCCGGCTACCGGTAGCCTTCAGGTGCAGGTGGATGGTCCCGGTATTTACGAGCTGACGGTAGTGGATGCAGCCACCGGATGTTCGGGTACGGGTACAGTAACGGTCGTTCCCGATAATGATACGCCACAGGCTTTGGCCGGTAGTGATCTCGGTATTGAGTGTAATGAAACCGGAGTATTGGATGGTACGGCCAGTAGCATGGGCACACAATTTACCTATCAATGGGTGAATCTGGACGGAGGTGCGACCCCAATGCCGGAAGATGATCTGGAGCCGGCGGTAGTTGAACCGGGTACCTACCTGCTGATCGTTGCCAATATCGACAACGGTTGCGTTGATTCGGATACCATCGTAGTAAGCCGTATCTATCCGCCGGATGCCAATGCCGGTGCGGATATATCACTCTGCCAGGATCAGTCCACGACCAATCTGGCCGCCAATGTGCCGACAGGTACAACGGGGATGTGGACCAGCTCCGGACTCGCCGGTACAGATAGTGCCACCGACCCGAATACTGCCGTAAACGGCTTGCAAAGTGGAGGCAATGTCTTTACCTGGACGCTGTCAGCGCCCGGTTGTCCGAATTATAGCCAGGATCAGGTAACGGTATATATTGAAACGGCTCCCACTCCGGTGGAAGATATATTGCAGATCGGTGCTGACAACCGCAGCGTTACCATCGATCTGGCCCAGAATGACGTGAAGACCAATGTAGGCTCCTACAGCGTTACGCTTCTGACGATTCCGGAATTCGGAACGATCGATACTTTTAATAATGGCGTACTGACTTATAGTGTACCTCGTGGTTTCGTGGGCGTTACTCAGGCTACCTATGAGATCTGTAATCTGGATTGCGATGATCTGTGTGCTACCGGTACATTACGCATCTTTGTAGAAGATCCGGATTACGTACCGACCATTATGAACACGATCACGCCGAACGGGGACGGTCTGAATGATGAACTGTCTTTCGAGATACTGGAATTCACTCCGGCAGATGAGTTCCCGGATAACGAGATCATTATCTTCAACCGTTGGGGCGATATCATCTTCCAGCAACGCCCTTACACCAATGACTGGCGTGGCCTGAACAGCAGCGGTGAGAAATTGCCGCAGGGTACGTACTATTATGTACTCCGCCTCAATCTGGCCGATGGTGTCATCATCCGTGGAGATGTGACGGTCTTGGATAATGGGGAGCGGTAGTATTTTTTCAGTGTCGGTTGATTAAAGCCTGGGACAGTGAGTTCATCCCTTGAAGAAAAGTAACTCGGGAAGCCTGATAATTGATGAAGTTGTCTAAAGTTTTTTACCAACAGCAGACAACTTCATTGATTAAATTGCGAGTCTGTAGGCATAGTGGTAGATCCTTGGGATGGAACTACCCTGGCCCGGAAAGCATCGGGAAATATTGACTCACAAACTATACATCTAGGCTACTATGCGAAATCTCTTTCTGATCGGAACCCTTTGGGGTATTTGCCTGCTTTCATGCTATCCAATGGAGGTATGTAGGGCTCAAAGCCGCTCCTTCGGCGAACTGGCGGAGGTACGGATAATCTCGCTCAAAGCGCTGAAAATCGGGGAACGTGTTGATGGGTACTATATTTCCTGGGAAAAGGAAGCAGAAGACAGTAATGGAAAAGAATTGACCATTCAACTGTTCGATCACAACCTGGATCCGATTGGTCAACAGGTTTTTAAAGGAACACAGAATCTGCTTTTACAGGCGGTTGCCTATAATGGGAAAAACCTGGCTGTTCGTCTCTGGGACCGTAAAAAAGGTATTTGGTGCTCGATCATTAACAGCAAAGGAGAGACCATCCGCACTGTAGAACTTGATGAAAGAATACCGGAAACCCTTTCGCCCATTAAATGGATATTTGGAGGTCTGAACCTGCAACCGGTCGACAACGGTTTTTTAATTTCTTTAGTCCATAGCAAACTTACTCCTGGTAAAACAGACTTTGAGTATCTCTATATTCCGGATGATCCTGCGCAAAAAGTATTGAACTATAAATTCGAAAGAGGCAGGACCTATTATCAGGTAGCAGCTTTATTGGCAAATGAGCAGGAATTATTCCTGAGCCGAGGCTGCACTACCTTCAAACCTCGCACGAAAAAAACGCAGCTTTATCTTCAGGGATTAAACATCAAAACCGGCCGGGAAGTATTCAGACTCACGGAAGCGGATACCAGGTATAAAATCTGGGCCAAAAAAGCCATCATCCAAAATGATTCTATCTTCGTAGCAGGGGCTTATTATGAGCAGGATGAACAGTACTTAACTGACGATCCGAAAGGAGTCTTCCTGCTCAAGCTCAACCGTGCGGGAATACTACTAGAGGAGTATTATTACTCGTTTGATGTTCAATCACTCTCTGATTTCTCTTCTGCTGACAAAACAAGCGGGGAAGCGGAATCTTATCATATTCTTGTGCACGATATCTGCTTTACTCCCAGTGGAGGCCTGGTAATGGCCGGTGAAACTTATCAAAAGAGCGGGTATGGATTGGAAATAAGCAGTGGATTACTAGCAGCTTTCAATTCCCAACTTAATCTCACATCCGCTGAATTTATTGAGAAACCGGTTATTACAGACTTAAGTTCCCTTCGTTTATTCGGTAGAAGTAGAGCGGCAATGGCATTATCTTCAAATTATAGAGGAATTTTCAATTTTCGGTATCTACAACAGGAAAATGGAACCTGTACTGCTGCCTTCCTTAGTCATTGGCAACAAACCTCAACTGGCTACCCCGTCAAATTTCAAAAAAAAGAGGAAAGGGACCCCACTCCTCACGTCTATGCCTATTCACTTAAGAATGGTGTTTTCATTGCAAATCAATTTAGCCTAAACCCGAATTGTACACATTCGGAAATTTACCCTGCTCGCGGCGGATATATCATGGTTAAAGAATATTTCGAGAAAGAAAAGGATCTGAATACCCGCCTGATCCGATTGATTACTGAATAAAAAGGTCAGCAGACATGACAAAGGGGGCGCGTCATGGACAAATTGCCCCAACAGAAAAGCGGATGCTCCAATCGAAGCATCCGCTTTTGTAAGCAACTAGAATTGTGGTTGATAATTTATTCCGACGGCTCGGTAAGGGAAAAAAAGTCCTCCCGGCTACCGTCTTCTTACTTCTTATCGTCCACTTCTTCGTATTCAACATCGGTTACATCCTCAGCGGCTGAACTGCCACCTCCGGCATTATCCGGACCGGCACCGGCACCTGTACCTGCATCAGCAGTAGCACCACCGGCTTCCTGAGTAGCCTGGTACATTTCCTGGCTGGCTGCCTGCCATGCTGTATTCAGCGCTTCGGTAGCCTGGTCGATCCGGTCGAGGTCCTGCGTTTTGTGGGCCTCTTTCAGATCGGTCAGTGCTGATTCGATAGTACCTTTCTTGTCGTCCGGCAGTTTGTCACCGAATTCTTTCAATTGTTTTTCTGTCTGGAAGATCATAGAATCGGCAGCATTGATCTTCTCAGCCCGCTCGCGAGCCTTGCGGTCATCGTCCGCGTTGGCCTGAGCTTCTGCCTTCATTTTCTCGATCTCATCTTTAGACAGACCGGTAGAAGCTTCGATACGGATCTTCTGCTCTTTACCGGTACCTTTATCCTTAGCCGATACATTCAGAATACCATTGGCGTCCATATCGAAAGATACTTCGATCTGAGGAACACCACGCGGTGCGGGAGGAAGTCCATCCAGGATAAAGCGGCCAACCGTACGGTTGTCTTTAGCCATCGGGCGTTCACCCTGCAGAATGTGGATCTCTACGGAAGGCTGGTTGTCAGCGGCTGTAGAGTATACTTTCGACTTTTTGGTCGGGATGGTAGAGTTGGATTCGATCACAACGTCATACACACCACCCATGGTTTCGATACCCATTGACAGCGGAGTCACGTCAAGCAGCAATACATCCTGTACATCACCGCTCAGTACACCACCCTGGATCGCCGCACCTACGGCCACTACCTCATCCGGGTTAACCCCTTTGTTCGGTTTTTTACCGAAGAAGTCTTCAACGGCTTGCTGGATGCGCGGGATACGGGTAGAACCACCTACCAGGATCACCTCGTCGATCTCTTCTTTAGACAGACCAGCATCTTTCAGCGCTTCCTGGCAGGGAGTCAGTGTTCTCTGCACCAGCTTATCGGCCAGTTGTTCAAATTTGGCGCGTGACAGTTTCAGTACCAGGTGCTTCGGCACGCCATCTACCGCTGTAATATACGGCAGGTTGATCTCCGTTTCGGAGGAAGCAGAAAGTTCGATCTTGGCTTTTTCAGCAGCATCTTTCAGCCGTTGCAGTGCCATGGGGTCTTTGCGCAGATCGATACCTTCCTGATCTTTGAAAGAACCGGCCAGCCAGTCGATGATCACCCGGTCAAAGTCATCGCCACCCAGGTGGGTATCACCATTAGTGGATTTTACTTCGAATACACCATCACCCAGGTCGAGGATAGAAATATCAAAAGTACCACCACCGAGGTCGAATACTGCGATGGTCATGTCCTTGTTCCGCTTATCCAGACCGTAAGACAGGGCAGCTGCAGTCGGCTCGTTGATAATCCGTTTGATGGTCAGACCGGCAATCTCACCTGCCTCTTTGGTAGCCTGACGCTGAGAGTCATTGAAGTATGCCGGAACGGTCACCACCGCTTCCTTTACTTCCTGACCCAGAAAATCTTCTGCTACTTTTTTCATTTTCTGCAGGATCATAGCAGAGATCTCCTGCGGCGTATAGAGACGTCCGTCAATATCAACACGGACGGTATCATTGTCACCTTTGACAACTTTGTAGGCCATGTTGGCCACTTCGTTAGTTGACTCGCTGTAGCGTTGTCCCATAAAACGCTTGATCGAAGAGATCGTCCGTTTGGGGTTGGTAATAGCCTGACGCTTGGCGGGGTCACCGATCTTACGTTCGCCATTATCCATGAATGCCACTACAGACGGGGTTGTTCTTCTTCCTTCGTCGTTCGGGATCACTACGGGTTCGTTACCTTCCATTACTGCTACGCAGGAGTTGGTCGTACCCAAGTCTATTCCGATAATTTTGCCCATACTATATTCTTTAAGGTTATTTTCTTTGGTTTACGCATACTCTATTGCAAGCCTTGTGCCAAGATGAGAATGGCCGGATTTAAATGACAATTTGCCATTTTGGATCAATTGGTGTGACAGATAGGAACAGGAACGGGTATGACAGAAAGCGTGGCTGACAAAATGGCATTTTGGGAGATGTGATCATACTTATACGATTCGTATCATCTACTCTACCTACTAAAAAATTAAAGCGTAAAAAAAGCAGTAACAATCCATTGGATGGCTCAAAGCCATCCAATGGATCAATGGAAAAATCGTCCTAAAATCCCAAATTTTTAGTATAAATACCATTACTCAATGAATCCAGCGCTACCGAAGAAAGCGTAAGGCCGGTGCGCAGATCACTGGTACGGGAGGCAAAAATACCGCGCCCTTCCGACAGGTTGCTGTAGATGGGGATCTCATCGGAGCCGCTGGTAATACCCACATTGGCCTGTGAGATGGTCAGCAGCTCTGCGAATTCGGGGCCGCCGCCGGTAACGCGGATATCCAGGTCGATGAATTCACGCCGGCCGGCCGCGAGTGGTTCCAGACTGCCATTGATGAATAAAAAGAAATCCTCCACGGGGAAAGAAAAATTAACCTGCAGTCCATCGTCTTCCCGGCGAAAGGCGGAGCTAAGTACCCATTCCAGGGTGCGATCATCGAGGATATTTGGATTGTCCGGACGAGACTCCCGGATATGCATGATCATACGCAGGTCAAATATCTCGGCATCAGACTCGGTGCGCCAGGCGATCCGGCGGGTAGAGAGATAGTTGCCCAGAGAAAGCGGATCAGCCGGCAGGTTATCGACCAGATCAATGGAAGATAGTATGGTGGTCTCCGCTGTGACTAAGGGGAGGTTGCCTCCCCGCTCGATGAGCAGTCGGATCGTCTCGTCTCCCTGCAAATTGAGCTCATCAGCACGGATCTTATATAGAATGTTGGGTTGAGTGGCGAAGGGGCCATCCCTACGCGGGTATCCTTCCGCAGCGCCGTCTACCCGTTCGAGGTCATATTGCTGGCCGCTGTTTACTTTTTCCAACCGGACACTGACTGAGGGCGGGTAATAAAGGGAGTCAATATTTTGTGCCACAACCGCTGCATCGCTTCCGCCGGTCAGGAAAGCACGCTCCACACGGATGTAATGGGCGGTATCCTGCACGTCGATGAGGCCGTATACAATTGGAATATCCTGCCCGCTGCGTTCTATCTCGAAATCGGTAGAACATCCTATGGCAAAGAGTCCGCACAGGAGCGTCAGGATACTTATTGGTTTCCAGGGTACAATTTTCTGTTTGGTCATGTAGCACAAACGTTTTGAGCGTGTCAAAAGTACATCCATTCTGTGCTAAATGATTACCGAAGATCTCCATTTTTTGTCGTGGAGCAGTTGATTACATATTATCATCAACGCCATACCCAAAACTTTCCAAAATAGCCCTGGCCTCTTCCGAAGCAAGGAAATCATAGAATTTCTCCGCCTCGGCCATAGGCCCGTCCTCTCGTTTGATCACTACTACGCCCTGCTCGATGGGCGGATAATCGGCCTCACCAATGGCGATCCATTTACCCTTCCCTTCCATTTGGGGGGAAAGTACGACCGACATGGCGGTGAATCCGGCCTCCGTTGATCCGGTAATGATGAACTGGTTGGTCTGGGCAATGCTTTCCCCGTACACCAGCTTATCAGCTACTTTATCCAGCAGTTGATGATTTTTCAGGGTCTCCACCGCGGCTACACCATAGGGAGCTACCTTGGGATTCGCAATGGCGATATGGCGGATCTGATCGTCGGGTAGCAGATCCAGTGTTGGGTTGATCCCCTCTTTCATGGACCAAAGCACCAATTTTCCGTAAGCGTAGACTTTGGGCGAGGCCACCGCCAAACCGCTTTTGAAGATCTCCCTGGGATACTTCATATCGGCGGAAATAAAGAGGTCGAACGGAGCGCCCTCTTTGATCTGCGCGGTTAGTTTTCCGGAAGAACTGATTGCTGTCTCGCAGCGGATGCCGGACATTTGGGTAAATGTTTCCGTTAGTGCTTCCATAGCAAACTGCATATTGGCCGCTACGGCAATAGTAATCGCTACAGGTTTGTCTTTATCTTGGTGTTCGTCCGGCGTATTCCCACAAGCACCGAGCAGCAAAAGCCAGAGCAGGGACAGCCCGTAGGTCCTATTTACTTTATTCATTTATTTTTTCTCCGTCTTTAAGGCGATATGTTTTTGAATATTTACTGCACCAGCAATTCTGCTTTTACATAACCGGTTTGATCTCCAAAGCGGACTTTCCACCACCATTTACCGGTTTTTTTCACTACCTCGACCTGCTCTCCCGCTTCCAGATAAGCGAGCACATTACTGGTGTGTATCGGTCCTTGCCAAAGACTGGTACTGTGGCTTAAGGAGTAGTGATTGCCCTCAACCCGGGCTGTCGGCTCGGCAGGTACTTCCGGTGCGACAGATCCCGCTTCTGGTTCGGTATGTACAATGCTTACTTCTTCTGTGATCATTTCATCTTCTATCAATTCTTCAACGTTAATTTCCTTCTCTTCTATTTCCTCAACGGGCAATTCTTCTTCCACTATTTTTGCTGGTTCCTCAATTGTTTCTTCCTCCGCCTGGGGTAAAGTACCTTTTTCTTCCGGAAGCGTCTTGATGGAAGGCTGCCGTGGCTGACTTTTCTCTTCGGGCAGCGGATCGGGTCTATTTTGTTGAGCAGAAGGTGTTTCTACCCGGCTCAAAAGGACGGGTTCGGAAGCTGTCGTTGCTTCTATACGGGGAGTCGGAGGTAATGCTTCCTGTACCGGAGGTGTTTGGGGTTCGGCAATCGAGGGAGACCTTTCTACCGGGTTTTTTAAAGGGAAGGCGGCAGAGGCCAATATTTCTGATGAATCACTACGGTGCATCATCAATTCCTCGTCGTCAAAATCCACCTGCCCCTGTTTTACAAGGATCTTACGGGCTTCATATCCCTGCCGGCTGAGGACTAGAAGGTGGTTGTGCATGGCACTTACCGGAATTTTGAACTGTCCGTTGAGAAATACTCCGGAATAAGCCATTTCCGCTTTTTCTTCCTCCATGATGCGATACAGTTCCACTTGTACCCCCATGACGACCTCATTAGTGATGATATCATGAGCGGTGCCGGTCAGAATGAGATTTTGCAACGGTACCAGATCGGATCCCGGTGGCGTCGTATCTCTGGGTAACGGGCCGGAAAATGGCAACACCATAGGAGATGCAACAGAAGAGCAGGCAGTGCGAGCTACTGTCAATGCGGGTGTTATGGCCAGCAGCAACACAAAAACCAACTGTGAAATAGACAAGCCTTCTTTAGTATTAAGAGGGGGCTGGAACGTTAGTCCATGCCCGGAAAACTTTACTGTTTTCATAGGATTATACAATTACTAATGTAATAACAAACCGGCCAAACCGGAGGCGCTAACCGGCAGGATTACATTAAATCGGGAATAAACATGAAATACAGACCGTCAAAAGGGGAGGGTGCGGCCCGGTTTGGTACGTAGAATGATCTCTAAGTACGTTGTCAATAAAATTGTATAACACAAAAATCGTACGAGCGGATTCCCCACAGGCGATTCGATGTTACATGGTTACATTGTCCCGACCCTTTGGGTGCGGGATGTCGCTGTACTCCATTCCATGGCTTTCCAGTCAGTGGAACAATGAAGCAATGGAACAGGAGTAATGTTACCTAATTTAATTGACAGTACTACTAAATGTGTCTATCCGTGTTTGGGTAATAGCATTGAATGTTAGGTACAGCCTGAGGGGGAGAAAGATGGAGATGATCTCTCCGGCATGTTATACCTTTAACGACTTTTACCGGGGTATTTATTCTATGAGCTGACCAAATTTTAATCCGACCCGCACGCCCAGCGAGTATAAATTGCGGTTGATCAGTTCATCCTGGTAAAGGCCGCGCATCCAAAATTGAAAATGGGGCTGGATCACGAGGCGCATGGTTGGACTGAAAGCTGTTTCCCAACCCAAGGCTGCCTGGAACTCCATATTCATTTTACGAAAAAACGGGCCTTCGGTTGCATTTTTTTCAGTTTGTGGACTACCTCCGTTGTATAATCTGGTGGTTGTCCGGTTGCTGATGCTGTAGGCCAGACCGGTACCCATCATAAAGAAAAATTCATTCTTTTCGTTCAGCACCTGATAAAACGTGACTTCTGCCGGTACTTCCAGCAGGTAGTTGGAAAAGGTTTGCTGGTATTCTTCTGCTCGTCCGGAGAAGGGGTCTTCGGCTGGAATAGGTTGACGGATCGTGCGGTAACCAGTTTCTACAAAGTTGGCGCCCAATTGGAATCCCAGAAATTCTCCGCGCCACTGAATGGCGCCGCCGATGGAATAGGAGGGTTTACGGGTTTCGAGGCTGTCGATGACGTCGATCTGGTCCTGCGTGAGGTTGTCAAATACGATGAGGCGACGATTGGAATAATTGGGGTAGAGATTAATGCTGTACCACGTGCCGATCTGAGCGGACAGTTGAGTGGCAAATAAAAAAAAGATAAAGAAAAAGGCGTATTTGGTCATATTTATCCAGTAATCTGCGTTGTCAGTTGGCCGAAATCGATTCGGTGGCTCACATCTGACTACAGAAGATTTGTGTGAATCAGGTCAAATAAATAACGTTCCAATCTGGAAATAATTTTATGACTCCGCTTATCTGAAGTAGATGAAAGAGACCTTTGGATGTTGTATAGTCTTAGAAGCCATAAATAACAGGAAGATGCTTTTCTATTGGCTAAAACCGGATTGACTGCTGATCCCGATTTCGATCCACTGGATCTTATACAGCATGATCATCACGCGGTGCGCATGATCACTATTGACTGATGATTGGCGACTGATCATATTGCTCCTGAATGTGTTCGAACAACCAATTGGAGAAACGTTTTCTTCCCTTGCCATTCATATGTCTCAGATCCCAATAATAGCTGAACGGAAGGGGCCTGGGAAATGACCAATAATCCAACTTTACTGATCTTTGGTAGCGCTGGATCAGTTTTTCGCGCTGCCGGATCGCCTGGTCGGAAAGATATCGGGTTTCAATGGGAGCCGGGCGTGGAATATTGACGATAACGATCTGCGTTCC
>JAGQXH010000940.1 GCA_020436695.1 Lewinella sp.
CTCTGGCCATAAGCAATGGAGGGATTGTGATCAAAGCCATAGCGTTCCCTTCCAGGCCTTTGGAAGGCGAATATTTTGTATGCAATGAAAACGAAGTTCCCGTAGGTGAAATGTTCCAGTTTTCCATTGAAGGTAGTAAAGTGGTGCCTTATATCCTGATCCATCTCGAAGATTCGGAATGGCGGGCCTATGAGCAAAAATGCACTCATTTGTCCTGTGCAGTTCGGTATCTGAGCGACACCCGGCGAATAGAATGTCCCTGTCACCACGGATACTTTGATGCAGAGACCGGAGAAGTACTCCAGGGCCCACCGCCCCGGCCTCTGCCCCAATTGGAAGTAGTAAATAAAGCCGGTAAGGTTTATGTAAGAGAAATGAAAAAACCAAATAACCATGAGCGATTTCAGGACCTCACAGAATGAAGCGCATCCCAACAAGACCAACACCCTGATGACGGGCATCATTTTGATGTTAATCCTTTTCGTTACCATTCAGATATGGTTCTTATATGGAGCGCTCAACAATGCGCTGGAAGACAATCTTTTCTTCGCTGTTATTACTTTTATGGGCTCCTTGTTGTTTGCCCTTGCCTCCTTTTGGCTACTGCGCTATCTGCCGGAACCGCTGAAAGATAAATCAGTTAAGAATAAGCGGGCATAGCCGAAAGATGTCCAACCTGAATACCGTAATACGGCAAAGATCGAAGCAAGGTTCTGTTATCTGGTAGTCACCATGGAAGGCGGATCAGAAAACAGGGGTGTCGTCCTCTACCCTGCCGGAGCGGAAGCTTTTTGGACCTTGAATAGATGAAACGGATTCAAGGGCAAAAAAAATAGAAAAAAGAATTTATGATCTTTTTGTCTGAAATATGGAACACTGAAAACCCAGATGATCTTTATCATCAAAATGCTATTCTCGACAGCTTACTTTTAAACAATTTATGAAAAAGAATATTCGCCTGCTTATCCTTAAGTGCATTACCTCTAAGCGGGCAGAAAGAGGAGGCATTGGATCCTTCGAAGAAGCCGGAGCTCTGACGGCCTGCTCCAGGGGGAGGCCCATGACGGCTATTGGGGGGTAACTTGGTTTCAGTATCCTGTTAAAAAAAAAGATGTGGCGTTCTTCAAGTAGTTGTTTCGGGCATGATGCAGAGATGGACACCTGCATGAACTGCACTAAAAAAAGGAATTCGCTCTTTGACGAATTGAGCTATGACGAACTGGCAATACTAAATAAACGCAAGCATGTAGTGCATTATAAGGCCGGAGAGACCATTTATAAGGAAGGTACCAAACCTCCAAATCTGCTTTGTTTGAATCGCGGTAAAGTGAAGATCACACAGCGGGGAGTGAATGGTACGGAGCATATCGTTGCACTCAAGAAGCCCGTTGATTTCATCGGCTTTCGGGCACTGATGGGAGACTACAATAACGTAACGTCTGCGGTTGCCCTGGAGGAGGCAGTTATTTGCATCATTGATAAAAGAGATTTTTTCCAGGTGATCCACAATAATAGCCAATTGGCCTTTAAGATCATCAGATCGTTTGCACACGAACTGAATGCGGTAGATCTGCGACTGGTCAATTTAACCCAAAAACATATCCGGGCCCGTTTGGCAGATGCCTTGCTTTGGGTACAGGAAATATACGGAGTTGACCCTGATAACGGCGCTTTGAACGTAGCCCTGAAACGAGCCGATATAGCAGCCCTCGCTAACATGACAACGGCCAATGCCATTCGAATACTGGCCTCTTTTGCCAAAGAAGGTTTGGTTGAGGTCAATCTGAGAAGCATCATCCTAAAGAAACCGAAAGCATTGCAGGAGATCAGTCTTTTCGGTCGATAAATTGCTTGAGAAATAGTACAATACGAGCAAACCCACCCTTTCTTCTATCAAGGATCTACAAGTTGAGCCACTATGCTGTACAACATATACCGTGTATGTTCTACAGCATTTTTTTTTAGTCCGTTAGGCCTTTACTTTACACGCATAAATTTTCATAAGAGTAATGAGAGGCCTGCTGAATTCTATTCTATTACAAATCAAAGATTAATTCCATGAAAAAAGAAAATGTGTTCCATAGGAACACGAGGACGAGCCTGAATTACTTCATGCAAACCAAAAACTGGTGGGGACCGCTGGTTTTCATCCTGATCATCAGCCTGGCGGGGGTGGGCATGATCGGGTATCAAACCTATAATGACGCCCCCCCGACCTGTGATTTTGTACAAGATTCGAACGATGTACTGATCAGCAAGGCTGGTATAGAGCGCGGGCAGATCGTTTTTCACAAGTACGCTTTAATGGAATACGGTTCGTTCTTCGGCGACGGCGCTCAGAGAGGACCGGACTATACAGCAGAAGCTTTACACCAGGTGGTGCTGCTCATGACCGAATACCGGGTCGAAGCATACCGACAGGAAACTGGCCGGGAGCCAACCGACATGGAACGCAAGGTTATTGGTGAGGAGATCAGGGAGGAGACCAAAGAAAACAGATACGATGAGGAAGAAGATATCGTAGCCCTGACGAATGCACAAGCCTATGCAATCCGGGGGCTGAGAACTTACTACACCAATGTTTTCATCGACGCCAATACCGAAAATGCATTTCCGCCGCCGGGCTATATCTCCGACCGGCAGGAGGTTTCGGATCTAAGTGACTTCTTTTTCTGGGGAGCCTGGGTCTGTAGTGTTGAGCGTCCGGGGGTTGATTTCAGTTATACCCACAACTGGCCTTATG
>JAGQXH010000941.1 GCA_020436695.1 Lewinella sp.
GTCACCCAATCACCAAATCTCCCCCTCTCCCAGTCCCCCAGTCTTAAATTCCCCCCTGCTTTTCCGCCTTATCCGCCAACTCCTGCATCCGTTTAATGGTTTTAGACCGCTTTAGCGTAGGATATTGAAATTCGTAGGCTTCCTTTAGCAGCGCTTTGCGCTCATCCATTTCGCAGCCCCATAAGAGTAGCATGGAATCCAGAAACTGTAGATTGTTAAGGATCACCAGATCTAAAATAGACGCATAATCCCGCATATTCTTATGTTTGGGCTTATCCGCATTCGCCATGCGCCATTGTTTGGCGGTGGTCCCGAAGACAATTTCATTGAGTAGATCGGCCTCGGCCGCCTGAGGGAGCCTGCTCGTATAAGGTTGAGGACCGCTGAGCAGCCGTTCGTCTATCTGACTAAAAATAGCGGACACCAGCAGGGAGTAGTTACCTGCCGTCAGGTTCCTTTTGATATCCAGCGGATCACCGAGCAGGGCGGCCTGATGTTGCTTCAGCACCTGGTACTCTTCCAGTACTCGAATGTAAAACTTGGCGTGGATGTAGTTGGCAAAGTTTAAGGCTATGGTCGAATGGGCGTAGGTTCCGCCGTACCGGCCTTTCTTGGTGAAGATTCCTCTGGCGTTGGTGTAGGATATCCATTTGCCTACCGAACTTAAGTTTTTCAGGAATACTTCAACCACGTATTCCTTGAATCCTCTAAAACTACTAGATGTAGTAGTTTTAAAATCGGGATTGTAGGCGGTCTCCCACTCTTGCAAAAATTCAAGTTCTCGCTTGGTGTTGAGCCAACTCCGAATGACGGCATCCGGGCTCTCCGGATTCTTGTATCTGGCTAGATCGGTTATGCAAAAATAGTCTTCATCTTCAACTTTAACTACTCTTACTTTAGTATTAAATACGTCGATCTCTGCTTTGAAGTCCATGCTTTTTAGCGTTTACAGGTTTGAGGCGCGGGTACAGCTTTATTACCCGTTACTGTTTTGAAGATATTGAAAACTGTAATTGCAGTTTATAAACTGTAATATACTGAATTTGCAGTTAATTGCAGTCAGTTGATTCATGAATAAACATTCAGTGATTATTCAGAAAAAACGAAGCGAAAGCTAACATTTAAACATGTGCTTATGGTGAGAGGATGTCGGGACTTCTCGTCAGGCATGTTTCGTATGGCTGACGCCGTACAAAACAGTGGAGTTTTATCGGGCCCCTACCCCACGCTCCCTGCCCCCTGCTAACTACTCCCCTACAATTCTCCTCTTTCTTTCTTCCGTTCGATGTCCTGCCGGGCCAGATAAAGAAAATAGCCTTTCAGGGTCTGTCCCATCATTTTGGTGGCTTTTTTTAGCTCTTTATGAAATCCGGTAGGGATATCGATGGTGATCCGGACGGTTTCTTGTTTTTCTACTTTCGGCTCCTCTTCGGGGGCTTCCTCTTTGACCTTAGGCTGCTTTTCTTCTTTTAGCTGCCGGGCCAGTTCTTCCATCTTATCCTGATCTGCACTGGCGGAAATGGTGGGTTGAAATCCTTTTCTTTGTCTTTTTGCCATAATTACTATTTGAGTAGGTTCTTAGAGTTGCTGTCGGTGTATCTCCTGCATAATTCAAGTTGCCAGTCATCAGCATCTCAAGATGGATCTTTTCCACTGACCACTGACCACTGTTTACTGACTACTGACTACTGTCCTTACAGGAGCGCTTCTACTTTATCCGTAAATTCATTAAACACTTCCTGGGCTCTTGCATCGCTATATTCTCCTACCCCCATACCAAAAGGTAAAGAGTCCTGAAAGGCGACCAGATTGGGAAACGAATACAGCAGCGGTTCTTCAAAAGCTTCCACAGCGCCCTTGGTATCTTTATAGGTAAGGGTATGCATGCTTTTTACATCGTTAATTACGAAGTAGGCATTTGATCTGAACCCTTGTGATTCTTTTAGCGATTTAATCCTTCGGTAGCGGAGTATGAATTCTTCGGTACTTCTAAAGTCCAAAATGCTGGGCTTGATGGGAATGATCACGATATCACTGGCCAACATCGTACTGTCCGCCAGATCGGCTAATTGGGGGGAGCCGTCCAGTATCACGATATCGTACTCCTTGTTGAGCTTGGCCGCTTCCTTGATAATTTGGTTCTCTTCTACTCCGTAAACGGAAATATGGGCCAGGCTGGCGTCCCGGTCGCCTGCCCATTTCATGGAGGAACGCTGTTGGACATCGGTATCCAGAATGCAGACGGATTTCCCCCGTTGGGTCAAGGTGACGGCAAGGTTAACGGAGATGGTGGTTTTCCCACTCCCTCCTTTTAGATTGGTAATGGCAATGATCATAAATACATTTGATTATAATGATTGGTTGCAAGTATAAGCCATTAATCGGGAGAAAGGAATGCTTCCAAGAAGAATAATTATTCGGAACTGCTTATAAACTGCAATTGCAGTTTATTAAACTGCAAATTGAGTTTATCACAGTTTTTAAGCAGTAGTATGCAGTAAAAATAAGAGGCACTCCCCTACCCCGGAAAGTGCCTCTTGTCTAATTGTATTTCCTCCTCCAGCGGGAGTTTCCACCAATATGTGTCCAACCAAAATTAGTGGGGGTATTCGGTTTTCGGTGCTCGGTACTTGGCAACCACTTGACAATCAAGGGACATTTTCCGTGCAGATACAGTTATTCGGACACTACCAAATTAGTCGAATAGCAATGAGCAGATTTTCCTCAGAAAGGTGCCTCG
>JAGQXH010000942.1 GCA_020436695.1 Lewinella sp.
GGTGAAGGAGCGTATTTTGGAATTCCTGAGTACCATCATCCGCCGCGGCCGGGTGGCCGGATCCATTATTTGTCTGGTTGGCCCTCCTGGGGTCGGCAAAACTTCCATCGGCAAATCCATTGCCCACGCTTTGGGCCGTAAGTTCTATCGCTTCTCCGTGGGCGGTATGCGGGACGAGGCTGAGATCAAGGGACACCGGCGTACCTATATCGGTGCAATGCCGGGCAAACTCATTCAGGCCCTGCGCCGCGTGGAAGCGGCCAATCCGGTGATCATGCTGGACGAGATCGATAAGATCGGCAATAGCTTCCGGGGTGATCCTGCTTCTGCGCTGTTGGAAGTGCTCGATCCCGAACAGAACAGCACATTCGTAGATCACTACCTGGATCTTTCTTTTGATCTTTCCAATGTCCTATTTGTCACTACCGCCAATCAATTGGATACCATTCCCGGACCGCTGCTGGATCGTATGGAGATCATCCGTCTGGCCGGTTACATTCTGGACGAAAAAGTACAGATCGCCAAACGCTACCTTGTACCCAAACAACTGGAAGAGGCCGGATTTGCGCCCAAAGAGATCACCTTTACCGACGCTGCATTGCGAAGGATCGTGGAGGATTATGCCCGCGAAGCCGGGGTGAGGAATCTGGAAAAGCAGATCAGGCGCATCATTCGTAAAGTGAATTTACAGATGGCCGAAGAAGGACAATCCAGTTTTAAGGTAGGTAAAGATGACATTGAAAAATTCCTCGGGAAAGCTGTTTTCAATACGGAAAAACTGTACGATCGCGAAAGCCCGGGCGTTGCACTGGGATTGGCATACACCTCCTTCGGTGGTGCTACCCTGTACATTGAAGCCACAGCCATCAAGAGTAAAGGAGCGGGATTCAAGCAAACCGGCCAGTTGGGCAACGTCATGAAAGAGTCCTCAGAGATCGCTTACAGCTATGTGCGCGGATTATTATCAGAAGATCCGGAATATGCTGATTTTTTTGACAACCACTTAATACATTTGCACGTTCCGGCTGGAGCTACCCCTAAGGATGGTCCATCCGCCGGCATAACGATGTCGCTGGCCCTTTATTCACTGGCTACCGGCAAGATCGTTAAGGACACACTGGCTATGACCGGAGAGATCACGCTGACCGGAAAGGTACTGCCCATTGGTGGGGTCAAGGAAAAGACTATTGCCGCCCGGCGGGTAGGTATCAAAGAACTGATCTTTCCGATCGATAATAAAAAGGATTTTGACGAGCTGCCCGAACACATCAAAAAAGGACTGGATGTTCATTATGCAGATTACTTTGAGGATGTGCTGAAGTTTGCTTTTAAAGGACAATAACGTCCTAAATCGACTGAGGACTTACGACTGAAGACTATTGACTAAAATGAAAAAGATCTGGCTGAAAAAAGGCAAGGATGCGGCCGTGAAGCGCTTCCATCCCTGGGTATTTTCCGGAGCAGTCGGACAAAGGGACGATGATCTGCAGGATGGTGATCTGGTTGAAGTACGTAGCCGACAGGATCAGCCGCTTGGCTTCGGCCATTTTCAGGACGGTAACATTGTCGTACGCATGCTTTCCTTTTCCAGTGAGGAGGTTACTCCGGACTTCTGGAAAGAGAAAATCCTGCAAGCTTATCGCTACCGGGAAAAATTGGGGCTTACTCATTCGGAAGTCACTGATTGCTACCGGCTGATACACGCTTCGGGTGATCTCATGCCGGGACTGATCATCGACATATACGGCCGTACTGCAGTTATTCAGTGTCATTCCATCGGCATGCATCTGGTTCGGCAACAACTGGCTGATGCACTGCTACAAGTCTATGGCGATCATCTTCAGGTTATTTACGACAAAAGCCAAAAGACCTTACCCACTGAATACGCAGCAGGAATGACCGACAGCTATTTGTACGGAGCAGGCAACACTACCATAGTACACGAATACGGCCATCAGTTTGTGGTAGATTGCGTCAGCGGGCAGAAGACTGGTTTTTTCCTCGATCAGCGCGAGAACCGCCATCTGCTCGCACGATACGCCCCGCACAAGCGGGTACTAAATACTTTCTGCTATTCCGGCGGTTTTAGTGTCTACGCTCTCGCTGCCGGAGCCACTCAGGTTGATTCCATTGACATCAGCGGTAGTGCGGTTGAACTGACGGATCAGAATGTAGCTCTCAATAATGAGCAACTGCAATCGGGCAGGCACCGGGCGATCAAAGCCGATGTGATGAAATACCTCCGGGATATGGAGGAGCAACACGATATCATTATCCTTGATCCGCCGGCTTTTGCCAAAAGCAAACATAAACGCCACAATGCCGTACAGGCTTACAAACGGCTCAATGCCCTCGCCATCAGCAAATTACCGCCGGGCGGCATCTTATTTACCTTTTCCTGTTCTAATGTGGTAGATCGCCCTCTGTTCCGGAATACCGTGGTAGCCGCAGCAATGGAATGCGGCCGGCAGGTGCGGGTAATGCACGAATTAGGGCAACCACCCGATCACCCCGTCAATTTTTTCCATCCGGAAGGGGCTTATTTGAAGGGGCTGGTCTTGTATGTGGAGTGATGGGATATTTGGATCAATGGATAGTGGGAGGTTTAGAGGTTGGTGTCATCCTGCAATAAGTTTACAGCCAAAAGGGCGAGAGTGCTCATGTGTTCGTGTTTTGATGTGCTCACGAGTCAGGTAAAATATTGAAAATCAAAATTTCACTCTCGATACACCAAG
>JAGQXH010000943.1 GCA_020436695.1 Lewinella sp.
ACTGATGGGAAAGAAAATCACGTTGTGGCATCCATTCCTAAGCAGTCATAAAGTCAAAAGATACCGTCAGTTAGCTGAAGGCGAACGGCCGTAAATCGTTTACCGCATACTATAAAAAAAGGGAAAACATCCGAAGACATTTTCCCTTTTTACTCTTTACGATCGCTGAACAACCGTCAGCCCGAAAGGGCGGCCGTCAGTGAGCCAACGGTAAACGTCCATCAGCGAAGCGGCCGTAAACCGTGAAATTGTAGCCCGTACGGGAATCGAACCCGTGTTTCAGGAATGAAAATCCTGCGTCCTAACCCCTAGACGAACGGGCCTTTTTTCTAAGGCGATGCAAATATATGATCTTTCCGAAGATTTCAAAAACTTTCCCAAAAAATGTATTTGCGAAGTTTACATAACCTTAACCTGCTTTTGATACAAATCACTACTTAAAATGCGAAAAAATAGTTCCCTTTACAGAACTTTTTGAGATAGAAATTGTATTTTTTACACTAAGTTGTCCGAACATTAGTAAGAATGCAAAATTTCTTTATTTTTGCGACGCAAAAGAAAACAGGGCCTTAACGCAGGCCTCTTGAAATACTTTAATTAATTAGAACCTGGCTAACTTCCCCGGAGCCGGAGCACGTCCCACAAGCTGCTGCATCGAATACATCAAGATCAGCAGGGGTACTAAGTGCCCGTCCGGGCTGGAAAGCTTAAAACCTTACTCCTACCATGGCAAAGAAAATTGCTATCAACGGATTTGGCCGGATCGGTCGCCTCACTTTCCGCAAACTATTACAAAAGGATGGTATTGAGATCGTAGCCATCAATGACCTTACCGATAATGCCACTTTAGCTCACCTGTTGAAATACGACTCTGCTCAGGGACCTTTCGAAGGAACCGTAGAGGCTACCGATGACGCGCTGATCGTAAATGGTACTGCCATTAAGTGCTTCGCCGAGCGCAACCCTGAAGCACTGCCCTGGACGGAACTGGGTGTTGATCTGGTACTGGAATGTACCGGTATTTTTGTAAGCAAAGATAAAGCCGGTATGCACCTGAAAGCTGGTGCCAAAGATGTAGTGATCTCTGCTCCGGCCAAAGGTGGTGACGTACAAACCATTGTACTGGGTGTGAACGACGACGAACTGGATCGCCGCGCCAATGTATTCTCCAATGCTTCCTGTACGACCAACTGTCTGGCTCCGGTAATTAAGATCGTTGACCAGAACTTCAGCATTGTAGAAGGCGCTATGACCACCATCCACGCTTATACTGCTGACCAGAATATCCAGGACGGCCCGCACCGCGACCTGCGCCGTGCCCGTGCTGCTGCTTATAATATCGTACCTACCAGCACTGGTGCTGCCTCTGCCGTTAAGCTGGTATACCCCAACATCGGCAGCAAGATCTCCGCTATTGCTGTTCGGGTACCGGTAATTACCGGCTCCATGATCGAATTGAACGTTGTAATTGAAAAATCAACGAGCGTAGCTGAAGTAAATGCAGCATTCAAGGCAGCCGCCGAAGGCCCGATGAAAGGCATTCTGCAGTATACTGAAGACCCGATCGTTTCCGGTGACATCATCCGCAACACCCACTCTTCCATTTTCGATGCGGAAATGACCCAGGTAAACGGCAATATGCTGAAAGTAGTGAGCTGGTACGACAACGAGGCTGGTTATTCTTCTCGTCTGGCGGATCTGGCCCACCTGATCGCTACCAAGTAATTTGTTTGGTACTGGGCTCTGGGTATTGGGATGCAAATTGTACAAAATTGAATTTTTCTAGCTCAAACTTGTATTATCATCTCAATACCCAAACCTGCCGGTACCCAAATACCTGAGTTTTTACTTTGACACTTCGTATTTGGTATTAGGGCATCGGTTATTCCGGGTAAGACTGATATCATAATGAAAATCCGGAATACCCTATACCCTATACCCAGTACCTAATACCCAATACCCAATTTTTATGGATATTAATTTCAAAGGTAAAAAGGCACTGATCCGGGTAGACTTTAATGTTCCGCTCGACAAATCCTATCAGATCACTGATGACACCCGAATCCGAGCTGCCCTGCCCACCATCAAACACATTCTTGCTGAAGGCGGAGCCGCCATTTTAATGTCTCACCTGGGCCGGCCTCAGCAAAAGAAAAAAGCCGATGGTTCGATCAACGTGGAAGCTTTTACCTTGCAACACCTTGTAGATCACCTGTCGGCCCTGCTGAATGTTCCGGTTCATTTCTGTCCGGAAACCGTAGGCGAAACGGCTAAAAAAATGGCAGCTGAACTCCCGATGGGAGAAGTCCTGATGCTCGAAAACACCCGCTTCGAAGCCGGAGAGGAAAAAGGTAATGAAGCATTGGCTAAAGCTATGTCCGAGTTGGGTGACGTATACATCAACGACGCTTTCGGTACGGCTCACCGGGCTCACGCTTCTACTACCACTGTAGCCCAGTTCTTCCCTGCCGGTAAAAAGTCTTTCGGCTATCTGATGGAGGCCGAGATCGTTAATGCTGACAAAGTGGTCAACAACCCGGAACACCCGGTTACGGCCATAGTCGGTGGGGCCAAAGTTTCCGATAAGATCCTGTTGCTGGAGCGGCTGATCGAATTTGTAGATACCCTGATCGTCGGTGGCGGTATGGCCTATACTTTTGTTAAGGCAAAAGGCGGCTCCATAGGTAACTCTCTGGTCGAAGAAGATAAACTGGACCTTG
>JAGQXH010000944.1 GCA_020436695.1 Lewinella sp.
CTTGGTCATTAACGCATCAGCCAATCTGATGTTTGCCTATCAGTTTAATGCTTCCGTCAATCCCGATCAGGGTATGAGCCTGACCGGAACGATCTCGACCACCAATACCCAAAACAACTCAGCCCCGGCATCCAATTCCGGAAGCCTGTCCATCGACATCCAGGCCGACAGTACAAAGGGAACCTATTTCAGCTCATTTGTGTACGCCGGAGTAGGTAATGCTGAGGCCAATGGAGAAACCAACGTCACTTTCGGAGGAGATTGGGAACAATATTTTGATGATACGATCCGGCCTCACATGTCGGGCTCATCAAGTGATGACATACACGACAAAATAGCGGACTGTATGGAAACGGTACAAAAAACCATTATTGGTGATCTGGCCGTTGGTTTTGCCTACGGATTTGTGGGGAGTGATGATTTCGGGGACCAGACCAGCGAAGTTTGGTTTGCCGAAGGACAAAAAAAGGTGTTAGAGGCCTTGCAGCCCAACCAGCCTTTTTACAGTGTTTACCAGAACATCATCTCTAAAGAGGCCCTGAATAATAATATCTACGGTCATCCGTATTCCGACCGTCTAAAAGCCCTGGACGTAGCCGCCAACGTAGTCACAAAAGATAATACGGATGTAGCCACTTTGCAAATCACAATTCTCAAACAGGAAGATACAACCAGCCTGGTAAACGCAAAGATCCAGTCCCAGCTGGCTGCTTTGTGGGCACTATTGAAGCGGTTTTTGGGATTCTAATGGGAAGTTTTATCTGTCGTAAGTCTGTTAGTCGTAAGTCGTAAGCCTATAAAGAGGACGAATGACTTACGACTAGCAGACTCGTGACTTCATCATTCATACCCATGATACAAATACAAAGCCCCATAAGTCCAATGGGGGCCCTTTAGGCCCGGATAGTTGAAACGGTCCATCATCAGGGCTACGTATTTGAAGGGATAACCGGCCGGTAATTCCACGACATTGGGCCAGACCCTGGTCCCGGATCTCTCGTCCCAGGGCGGGAGATCCATATTTAAGGTTCCTGCTTCCCGAAGATCCGGATAAGTATAGACGAAGATCTTTCGCTCGCTACTTCCGGAAAAGCAGTATTGCCGTCCTCCTATTTTCTGTATGGAAGTTCCCGTTGAATTATGCTCGACCGGGCCGGCGATGCGCTGATAGTCCTTATTCCACTCATCCGATTCCAGCATAATGGCTTTGTATCCATTGTGATTTTCACAGGTCAGTATGCGCCATTTTCCGGCTTCTGCATCGAACAGGATGTGTGGATCTTCAATATCGCCCACCATACCGAAAGGCGTGGCGTTCATCACGGAGAAACCAAAGCGTGGGTCTCTTTTGCTCTCTACGGCGAGCAATTGTTTCTCCTCTTCCGGCCTGGCATAAGCACTGAAGCCGGTAGTAAGTCCCCGCCAGACGGCCGCTTTCCGGTCGAAAAAGATATGAGAGGCCACTTCATTGCGGAGCAACCCATCTTTGCGATCAAACAGAATGATGCCCTCAAAGCGGAGGTCGAAAACCGTAGGGTCCAGGCTAAAAACACCCTGTAGGTGATGCGGCAATGTCCGCCCCCGGATGGACATGGTGTACCAAAGCCGTCCCTGGTCGAGCAGGGGTTCTCCATCTTCGTAGGTGATGGCTCTGATATCGGCAAGCCCCATGCCGCTACTCAGTGCGGAAGTAACCTTATTGATAACAACCTGTCCTTCCCTGATCTTTAAAAATAAGTTTGACTGAAAAGTGCGGAGATAGTGCTTTTGGCGAAGATCAATGGATGGGCTGAAATCGCTTTGCCCGATGGGTGTCGGTAAGCCATTGTGCTGTAAGTACAGCGTCAGCCCACTTCCCAGCATTTGTAGGATCAATTTTCCATTTTCAAGGGGTAGTGCGTCACTTATGGTAGCAATGGACTCGTTTAAAATGACTTCATTTCCCCGGGTTAACTTTTGCTTTACGTCGGTCAACTGTCCTTCCTTATAGCCGATCGTGATGAAATATTGTTCGGATCTTTCGTTATCGGCAAACTCAAAACCGATCTCCCCCGATCCCTGGCAAGACATTAGTTCAATGAAATAGGTCGCAAAAGGATTAAAACCGCCGAACCAGATGGCGGTCTGGGTTTCCGTTTCCGAATGAACGGACAATTGGTTATCGACGATCTCAATTGCGGCCTGTTCGTCCAGATAATGAGTAGCTGGATACATCGCCGACATCCCAATCACCGCCTTAGGCTCCAAAGTGGCCAAAGGGATGAGCTGTTGTTCATCAAATACAAACCGACGGACTGCCTGCCTCGTAAATTTGATCTGATCGGGAGTGATCTGTACCTGGGCGATTGCTTGCCCGTTCACAATGATTATCAATGGCAGTAGAAAAAGACCGGATCTAAGTTGGCGCATTGGTAGTGTACAATAGTTAAATGTATAAATGCGCGCCTAAAATAGAAATAGATCGGCATAAACCTGATTCCCGGTCATTATATCACCAGATCCACTGTATCCGCTTTACAAATCAGCTCATGTCTGCGGGCCAGTATAGCCAAACCAAATGTCAGCACGCCCAATCTGCCGACATACATTACAAAGATGATCACCAGTTTTCCCCAAAGGGAGAGATCGCCGGTAATCCCGGTACTCAGCCCCACCGTACCGATAGCGGAAGTCGTTTCAAAGAGGATCTGTTGTAGTGAGAAATCCTCCGTCATGG
>JAGQXH010000945.1 GCA_020436695.1 Lewinella sp.
ACAGGGCTCGCCTTTACGAATCTTCGGCGGAGCATGGAAGGATAATTTTGGATGGCATTGTTACCCCTTTAGCTTAGATCTCGAACTTTTCTCCATTGGCCCAAAGTGTTCCAAATCTGGTTTCCCAGATCTCAGTTGTCTCCTGACCTGAAAGAGCTAGTGAAAGGTCGGCATAGTGAAAAAAGGAGCCCGCCGTCCAATTGTGTGAACCGATAATGACCAGTTGACTATCAATTATTACAAATTGGTCGGCATAGTGAAAAAAGGAGCCCGCCGTCCAATTGTGTGAACCGATAATGACCAGTTGACTATCAATTATTACAAATTTGGAATGTAATAGCGCAGCCGATGTATCCCGTTTCACGGCTACCCCATTTGCCGATAAATACCTTATTGCTTTGGCATTGATCAACCGGGAACCATACGGGTCATCATCCTTATCCTGGTCTACTAGAACGCTGACGGCGCATCCTGCTGCAGCTTTTCTTACTAGGATATCCAAAAGTAATCGAGTTGGATGTTCGGCAGATGGGGCCGCAATATAGAACATGCACACTTCTATATTGTGTTGGGCAGTTTCAAGCATTCTGCCTACTTCGGGATAATAATCGGTATCCGGGAGTAGGCGCACCGACCGGGATTGGGAAATGGCACCTAGAATCTGGTCGGATGAGCCCGGTTCAAGGTCTTCCCTTTTTAGGCCATATCTCGTTGACGGAGACGGATAGGAAGACACATAGACGGCAATTTCTTCCAAGGTAGAAAGAAGAGGATTTTTTGGTTTTTTTAAAGAATTTAGCTTAAATAATGACAGCAGATCTTCCTCAAAAATACCAGTGATATATTTAATGGGTTCTCCTTCAGGGGCAAATGCGATCACCGTCTCCAACTTTTCAAATCCACCTTCACCTAATCCTCTTATCCTGGTTACCAGATCCTCCTTGTTTTTGAAATAGCCATTATTTCGTCGATCATCAATAATTCGGTTGGCTAATGCCTTGCCAATTACAGGCAAAGCCTCTAATTCGTCAAATGAACTGTAGTTGATGTCAATTGGCTCCCATGTATCGGCTTGTAACAGATCATTCTCGACAGATGCGATTACGCCCAAGTACTTGTTTTGAAAATGGTACCTGTTCTTTAAAACCGCTCTTATCGACTCATGCAGCAATTTTTTTGCCACCCATGTACGATGCTCCGCATCCCAGTCGCTGTTTGCTACAGGAATGCTCCCAACCTTTTTAAAGATCTGGGATAATAACTGAATCAGATCTTCATTTGGGGTAGCTACCGGGGTCTGGACAATATCTGTGAGCCCAGACAAAAAGGGCTCCAAAATTATTTGGTCCCACTTAAAGTGAAACATCGTATTCATGCTGTTCAGATTTATTCCAGTTTTCCGTGAAATATTGGGTTAAAGCAACGGCCAGGGCTCCATTTTCCAGAAGGACACTGTCTTGGGTTTCTTCACCGAACATTCCACGCGACCAATTGTGAGAGCCTGTAAGAACGTAGTTATCAACAATTACCAGCTTTGAATGATTAGAATTATTCTTAGAGGCTGAGGCCAACCTATAATCTAAAGCCAGCTTTTTTGCGCGTTCAGCGGCCAATATTGCCGTTTTTCGTATCTGGGCATTATCCCTCGATCCGCCGATCAAAAGCTTTACATCTACCCCTCTCCACTTTGCATTGGCCAATTCAATAAGGATCTGATCTACCAACAGATCTGCATCATTTTTAAGATTATGATCAATAATAAAGATACTACAGTAGCATTGATGGTCGGCTGAACGGATCAACTGAATGATGGTGGGATAATATTCACCGTCAAATACCGGTTTGATACCAACACCCAAAAAGGAGGCATTTGATATTTTCATTTCGTCAGTTTAATGCAGAAATATTCAACAAACTCTTTATCAACCTGATCTTTTCCCTGATAAGTTGCCTTTTGCGAAGGCCCCTTCTTGCGTTTTTTAAAAAATGAGCACGCCTTACGGTGAAGGGATAGGATAACATTTCTCTAATTTCATATCGCGCTTCTTTAAACCTGGGCAAGCCGGATAAATACTGGAGTTTCCTTTCATCCAATTCTGCTTCGGCAAAGTTTTGCGTGATAAATAATTGATACCGCCGCAAGCGCTTCGATTCCAATTCCAGTTTATTGTAGCGCGCCTGCTCTAACATAGAAAGTTTTGTGAATGGTTCCATACTGACTACAATTTATTTCGAAGATCCATCATCTGACTTGAACCAATCTAAGATATCATCCCAAAGATCACTTAAAAAATCCCCAAGTTCGTCCAGAAAATCCCCAAGTTCATCCCAAAAATCCTCATCATCTTCCCATTCGTCATCTTCGTCCCATTCATCGTCCTCCCATTCATCTTCCTCTTCGCCTTCCTCTTCGCCTTCCTCTCCTTCTTCTTCTTCTTCCTGCTCTTTGAGCGCATTACCGAATTCTATAATTTCATCGCCTGCGTCCAGGGCTTCTGCCGGATCGGAATCCTGAAACAAAAAATCTGCTACCTGAACCGACCAATTGTCGGCTCCTCCGGAAAAATGAAGAATGTTCCCGCTTGTCCAGGGGAAAAGGGATATTACTGTGGGCTCAAAACCAATTGCGATTGATGAGTAAACCCAATCAATAAATTCGCTAAATCTATCGCTCGAATTCAGGGTAAGCCA
>JAGQXH010000946.1 GCA_020436695.1 Lewinella sp.
GATAGCGCACTGATACTGTTCAACTTGAGCAGGTTCTTACCGGCTCGTCACAAGACTCATTTTCATTTTAAAAGCAGCATACCAATGTATACAATTCCAGGCCTGGCAAGCTTGCATAAGCTGACTTATGGCCATTCCAAAATAAAAATAGCCGTTCTGGACGGCCCGGTGGATCTGGAACATAGCTGTTTTCAAAGCAGTAATGGAAAGTTAATCCCCTGGGATGCGCAACAGGTCAGGCCTGCTGCATCCGGTGGGCTGGCGCTGATGCATGGTACAGCAGTAGCCAGTCTTATTTTCGGCACTCCCGGTAGTTCGGTACAGGGTATTGCTCCCGGATGCAGTAGTATGTTAATCCCCATTTATTCGGACCATGAAAGCGGAAAATTTTATTCCGCCACACAAGTTGAGCTGGCCAGAGCGATAAAAATAGCTATTGATCAAGGCGCCCACATCATTAATATCAGTGGTGGGCAGCTTTCCAGTTCGGGTGAGTCCGAATTTCTTCTGAAACAAGCGATCGAAGACAGCCATAAAGCTGGAATTCTGATCGTGGCCGCTGCCGGAAATGACGGATGCAACTGCTTGCATGTTCCGGCGGCCGATCACCATGTTTTAGCGGTAGGTTCCATGGATGGGTCAGGAGAACCCACTGCCGAGACCAATTTCGGCTCTTCTTATCAATTTAACGGCATTTTGGCTCCCGGCAAGCAGCTGACAGCCGCACTTCCCGGCGGAGGTACGTTCCAAACCACCGGGGCTACCAGCTACGCCACACCAGTTGTATCAGGTATAGTCGGATTGTTGATGAGCCTGCAAATAGAAAGTGGCCGTGAGCCCGATCCGTATGCCATTCGATCTATTCTTCTGGAAACGGCCATCCCGTGTGCGGGTGATGAGCATTCGGATACCTGCAGGCGGTTTTTAAAAGGTAAACTAAATCTTCCCGCAGCTATTGAAGCAATCACGAAGAGCCCCTCAATAGGTGCTTCCGGGATTAATCCTACTCACAAAATAAATCTAGGTACTATGCAACATTCTTCTAACTCCGAATACAAAGAAATTAGGGAGAGCGCTGCCGTTATGCCGGCGGATAATCATTTGGATAACCAGTCTCCTCCTGATCAACTACTGCCGCAGATACCGGCGATACCACAAGTCGATGTCGAAAAAGCGGCAGCTCCTACAGCTACAAAATCTTCATCAACCATTAATAATCAATTAAATATGGAAAATCAACCTGCAACCCTAGTGGAACCCCAAGCCCTGGCTCCAAAATCTGAAGGCATAGCACCTTCCTGCGGATGTGGCGGCAATTCTAAATCCTCCTGCAGCTGCGGCGGAAAAGCTACTACTCCAGCTCCGATCCTGGTGTATGCCCTGGGCAGCCTCAATTATGATTTCGGGAGTATTTCCCACCGGGATTCCATCAACCAATCGATGGGATATGATACTTCGGCAACCCCTCCTCGTAAGCTGAATCCGGACAATCCGGAGGATATGTTAATTTATCTAAAAAGAGACCCGTCAAGTGCGGCAGATCTGATCTGGACGGTGAATATTAATGCTACCCCGATCTACGCATTGGTTCCGCAGGGCGCCTATGCTGCAGCATGCTACACGGAGATTGTATCTTTTTTTGATAACCAGACCAATCCATTACTCCCTTTGGGTGGAAAACTACCACCTGTCATGCGATCTTCTTTCCCAGGGATCTCCGGAGGAGGAAGTGTAACACTGCAAAGCGGACTAAAAGTTCCAGTCCTGGTTCCGAAGATCAGGGGCATGTACAATTGGGAACTCGGTTCACTCATCACTACAGCGATAACCGCATTAAGTATACCCCCAACAGAAGAGGATGTATTTAGATCAGCGATGATAAATTTCCTTGAGAAACTCTATTTCGAACTGAGAAACATGGGGGTTACTTCGGGAGAAAGAGCATTAAACTATGCCGGAACCAATGTCCTTCAGGCAGCTACTATTCTGAAAGATACGATCCAGGCGGGCCTGACCTTAAGCAATATTTCAGTAGAACCCAGTCCGATATGTTCTCCAGGTTTAGATTGTCAGGATGTAGTACTCACCTTCTTTGACCCCACCAATAGGGATCTGGCAACTCAGGTGTATAGATTCACCGTGGATGTGAGTGATATAGTACCGGTTACCATGGGACAGATTGAACACTGGCCTCAGTTCTAGTGCTTTGTCCCAAAAATTTCTACTAAGAATTCCGGGGCCTTTCGGCGCAGCCCTTCGTTGCTCATCAGTCGCGTAGCTTCGGCTATGCTTCTTCTTCGCGCCTCGGTCAGCACCAAAATCCCTCCGGAATTCTTTAGCATAACTTCTGGGACAAAGCACTAGTACCCAAAGCACGAATTATTACAGCCTGATTTTATCGTTCTTAAAATCTAAAATATTCCACAAATGAAATTACCGATTTTGTCTCCACCAATCCAAAGAAGAGCCACAGGAAATGCCACCTGGCAAAGTATTCACCCCAGCGATGCCTGCGGTGACTGCAAAACAAAGTGTAACGAACTTAATGGAACAGGTGGTTATAATCTTTGCATTTCCTTGTGTGATGCTAATGTCTGCGGGAATTATTAACTCCGAATCATCCTGAAGACAAACAGTCCCTCCCTCTTTTATTTCTTTACCAATTAATTATTTACCGTTATGAAATTA
>JAGQXH010000947.1 GCA_020436695.1 Lewinella sp.
AGTTCGATGGCGTGTGTCAATTTATCCTTATACTCTTCAGCGTATTCATCCATACGCTTACGTCGGTACTGCATCACCCAGCGAGGGTGAGGGAGGGGGAAGATCTCTTCAAAGAAATGATGTTCCTCATTCAGCCGCTGGAAATATTCGTAATTCTTGCCCTGGCCCATGCATAAGGCTACGGCCGGACTGGAAGGAAACGTCTGTAAAGTACGAAGATGATCAATAATATGGGGTGTGACCAGTTTTTCCAGCTTTTTATTATCGTAGTAATTGTAGTTCTTGCCGTCTTTCATGAAACCCAGCGGACAAATTGAGGTAATGCAGAAGTGTTGATAGAAATGCTCAACTCTGCCGAAAGCTTCGATGAAATGGTATACGAAAACTGAGGATAATTCCAGCCGTTTCCGAAATGGATTGGCAATGCCGCAGACTTCCTCCAGGCGGACCGGATCGGTAAAAGGTACACCGGTAATTGCTGCCCCGAAACGGCCGGGATTAATGCCGAAGATGTAAATGCGGGGAAATTGGTCCGAATAGTACTTTTGGTAAAACGCCGTTAGTGCGGCCATTGTTTCGGCCTGATCATAGGGGTACAGCAGATCTATGCCGAGCGGCACTTCCCAGTTGGGCTGCAGGCTTTGATTGAATTGGATAATGTGATCGGCGAAGGTCATTGGTTACGGTTTACGGAAGTGCGGTAGACGGCCGCCCTTAGACTTTCCTCGGGCCATCGCTCCGAGCGAAGTCTAAGGACTGACGAACGACACGACCCAAACGGGCGCGTCTGACGGACGGGCCACCTGTGGTGTCCCTGACGATGGACAACTTGCGTTATTAATATTTGGATGCCAGCGGGTTGTTCCAGTACCTGGCAAAGAGCCGGGGGCAGATCTTTTGCATGGATGCTTCGTCTTTTTCATCCCAGTCGAATACCAGTTTTTCATCCATGGTCTCCTCGTCTTCGTGGATAAGATGCTTCAATAATTTGCCAAAACTCAGCCTCAGATATTAGATCCCTGAAAGTTTTTTTCATCATAGCATTACAGCATCATAGGATCACAACATCACAGGATCATATTATCAATCAACCGAATATCCCCTGCCCAGGCTGCCATACAGGCCACTGCCGACTTTGTCTTGGACAAAGAAGAAATCGCTTTCAGGGTATTACCGTCGACGATCTCAAAATACTCCGGGCGCAGGCCGGCTTCGGCTAATTGCTGCATGGCCCATGCTTCCAGCTCACTGACCGATTTTTCGTCCACTTGTTCTTTCACCTGCTGTAGTATGCGATGAATAACCGGAGCTATAGCCCGAAACGCTGGACTGAGCCGAACGTTGCGTGAACTCATGGCCAACCCGTCCGGTTCTCTCCGGATAGGCACCATGACTAATTTAACCGGCAGTTCCAATTGGCGGATCATCTCCCGGATAATGGTCAGTTGCTGGTAGTCTTTTTGTCCCATATACAGCTGGTCGGGCTGTACCAACTGCAATAAACGATATACGACCTGTACCACGCCGGCAAAATGCCCCGGACGAAACGCACCTTCCATAACGGTATCCAGTGGATGGAGATCAACGGAAACGGAAGTGTCGAGATCTGTCGGATATACTTCCTCTACAGTAGGAAGGAAGAGCGCATTGCAGCCCGAACCGACCAGCAGTTCAATATCATTGCCCGGCGTGCGCGGATATTTCTCCAGATCGGAGGCGTCGTTGAACTGGGTAGGATTGACAAAAATGCTGCAAACGGTAAAGCTGTTTTCCGCTGCGGATTGCCGGATCAGGGATAAATGACCATCATGTAGCGCACCCATTGTGGGGACGAAACCGATCTTTCTGTTGTGCCCGCGCACAGTTTCCAGCCAGTTTTGCAGATCGACGGAACGTTGGAACAAGTACATAATCTGACTAATTACGGCCTGCAGCGTGTTGAAATGCTTGGCAGAACAACCAATGCGCTAATATAGATGTTTTTTGATTGAAGTCTCATTCGGCAGTTGGAATTGCCAAAAGTCAGTGGATTTTCTTAACTTTGCATCTTGTTTAATTGCAATTTCGCGATCCGTTATTTTTTAAACATACTACAAGGTCTATGGATAAAAAGAAAGTGCTGATAGTTACGCAGGAGATGGATCCGTATACAAATCTTACCGCTATCTCCGAGATCGCACGCAAGTTGCCCCAGTACGTACAGGAAAACGGGATGGAGATCCGGGTTTTGATGCCCCGTTTCGGTACGATCAATGAAAGGCGCCATCGCTTGCACGAAGTCGTGCGGTTATCGGGAATGAATATTATTGTTGACGATGACGATTTTCCGCTGATCATAAAAGTGGCCTCTTTGCCCGAGGCTCGTATGCAAGTTTACTTTCTGGACAATGAAGACTTTTTCAAGCGCAAGCAGGTTTTCAGAGATGAGCATGGCGAGCCCTTCGAGGACAATGCGGACCGGATGGTCTTTTTCTGTAAGGGTGTGATCGAAACGGTGAAAAAATTCGGCTGGCCGCCGGACATCGTGCATTGCCACGGCTGGATGACCAGTCTTATTCCGCTGTATCTGAAAACGGCTTACAAGACGGAACCATTGTTCTCGCAGTCCAAAGTAGTATACTCCGTATATGACAACGAAGTGGAGCAGGCATTTTCCGAGCACTTCGCTGTAAAGGCCTCTA
>JAGQXH010000948.1 GCA_020436695.1 Lewinella sp.
CTCCGCATTGGCTTCCAATTTTCATTTTGTTCCTAGTTGGGATCATAAAAGCCCAAACACCGGAATTGATCGTGCAGACCGGGCACAGTAGCGCGATATCCGAGGCGATCATCTCCCCGGATCGGAAATACGTGCTCAGTTTGGGGGGAACGGAGTTGATCCTTTGGGATTTTTACGGCCGGGAATTGCTTAAACTGGACGCTAAACTGATCGGCAAATCAGACTTGGCCTTTTTTCCGGACAGCAAGCAGTTTCTGACCGCTAATCTTGACGGTTCGGTCAGCCATATCAATTTAAAAGGCGAACTGATCGGTCACTATAAGTGGCACAGTGCCCTGGTCTCTACGGTGGCGATTGCACCGGACGGCAAAACAATACTAAGTGCCAGTTGGGACCGGACTGTCCAGTTGTGGACGATCGATGGTCAAAAATTAAATAGCTTTCGGGATCCGGATGGCAGGGTCGTTCACGCTGCCTTTTCTCCGGATGGAAAAATCATTCTAACGGGCACCCACAACCATGGTGTAAAGCTCTGGGATCTGAACGGCCGATTGCTACATACTTTCCCGCTGCATCCTGGTTTCTCGGGAGCATGCTTTTCTCCCAACGGTCAATATATTCTGGCCTATGGCTCTTTTGGAGCCGTATTATGGGATGCGCAAGGCCGAAAAGTGCAGGAATTTAAAGGGTATTATTCCCATGGTGCTTTTTCGCCTAATAAGGAACACATCCTGCTAAGTACCTCCGGCGGGATGATCTACGCCTTCGATTTCCTGGGAAATGCCATGTTGGAATATAAAGGCCACGAAGGTTATATTCGAACCCTTCATACCTACCCCAAGGAAGATCTGATATTAAGCGGGGATGACAAGGGCAATCTTAAACTCTGGAGCAGTTCCAGATTTATGCGGGATTTTCGCGGACATACGCCACCCGTATACGATGCCGACCTTTCGCCGGATGGCCGGTATTTTGCATTTGGAGGCCAGGATCAATCCGTAAAATTGTGGCGTATCCAGGACCAGCATTTGCAAATTTTTTCTGGCCATCAAAGTAGCGTGAATACTGTCAGTTTCCTGCCGGGTGGCAAGCAACTGCTTAGCGGAAGTGAAGCCGGCAAGGCTATTGTCTGGGGGCTTGACGGAAAGCAACTAGACGTTTTCCAGGATTCCAGCGTGCATCATATCGAGGATGTCGCCTACGCTCCGGATGGTCGATGGCTGGGAGCGACCGGCAGGAACGGGCTGGTAAGATTATGGTCTGTCCCCGAACACCGGACGGTGGATCTGGTGGTGATAGATTCTATTTCGGGAATGACCTACGATGAGTTCAATGCCGCAGATACGGGGGTCGGCTTCAGCCCTTCGTCAACCTATAATGCCGTCACCTTCTCTCCCGATGGAAAGATGGTGGCCGTTGCCTATGGTCCGAAGGTGGTAATATTTACTCATGAAGGAGCAGCATTGCAGTACATCAGCGATTTTCCGGCGGGTGTGGAAGATATTACCTTCTCCCCGGACGGAGAGCTGCTGTTGGCGGGATGTTCTAATGGTATTCTCCAATTGCGGGAATTGTCCGGCACCGTAGTCAAGACATTTAATGAACTAAATACGGCCACAGTAAATGCGGTTGCCTTTTCCCGGGATGGGGAAAGGATCCTCGCCGGGCACGCGGATGGTAGAGTCCGATGCTGGGAACGTTCCGGTTGGCTTAAGTGGGGATTTGGAGGGCACAGAGTCAGTGTAGAAACCGTATCCTTTACTCCGGATAGTGAACATTTTCTTACCGGAAGTCTGGATGGTACACTGAAGTTATGGTCCTGGCAAACCGGGAAACTGCTGGCTACTTTTTTTTCTTTGTCCGGGCAGGAAAACGCCTGGGTACAGGTCAACGGAGAGAACTATTATTGCGGCACGAAGGATTTGTCAGGGTTTGTCCATTTCAAGATCGGTCTGCAGGCCTATTCCTTCGACCAGTTTGATCTTCGTCTGAACCGGCCGGATAAGGTTCTGGAATCGCTGCTGCCCCTGGGCGCTGCCCCTGATCGAGTACGAAAGTATAGGCAGGCCTACCGGAAACGCCTGCAAAGATACGGTTTTACCGAAGCTATGTTATCGGATGACTTTCACGTTCCGGAGTGTTATATCGCCAATATTGATGAGCTACCTATCGCTACTTCCGAATCGACGATCCGATTGATCGTTGAAGCGACGGACACACTTGAGTTCCTCGATCGCCTCAACGTCTACATTAATGACGTACCTTTGTATGGCACCTCCGGGATCGATCTACGCGAGGAAAATACAGGAAAGTATCGCACAACTCTTCAGGTCGCTTTATCCCAGGGCGAAAATAAGATCGAGGTGTCGGCACTTAACCAGGGCGGCGGCGAATCCCTGAAAGCTACCACTTACATTACCCGCGAAACACCGGCGAGCGAGCCCGAACTCCACCTGATCGCTATTGGCATCTCCGACTATGCAGCTAACGGCAAAGACCTCCGCTACGCCGCCAAAGACGCCCGGGATATTGCTGCCTTGTATCAAAATGCTGCCAATTTCCAAAAGGTACACACAAAAGTCTTGACGGATGATCAGGCCACCAAAGTCAACATCCTGGCCCTACGCTCTTGGCTCGAACAAAGCCGGGTCGACGATCAGGTTTTGATCTACGTCTC
>JAGQXH010000949.1 GCA_020436695.1 Lewinella sp.
GGTTAACGGCTTCCCTATTCGCGGTGTGGGTTCATATTAATCATTTTTGGGATAGCTAAATAACCTTAAAAAATGATCGATTATTGCGCACAATTTTTTGGAGCGCTCAATTTTCCAACACCTTAACATATTTGCTGTCGGCCAAGCTGCAATTTAACTGGAATTAACAAATCCTTTTATCGATAAATCGCGGTATCGAAACTACTAAAAAGGTACCGAAGGGATAAAACCCGAGAGGAATGATAATAAATATTTAACTTTGTAAGATATCCATTTCGATCAAAATTTAAACACGATGATTAGAACATTATCTGTATTGGTATTGGGCCTGAGCCTGATGATAAGCGCCTGTACTTCCTCTTCTTCTGAGGCCGTTTCCGGCCAGGAAACCGCTTCCTCTGAAACTAAACTCTCTGATAATCAATTCGGTGAGGCAATTGATGCCGAAGGTGCCATTTCTTATGATGCCTTGCTGGATATGATGGAACAAAGTGATTCCGTAGCCGTCAAGGTGAAGGGTAAGGTAGAGGCCGTCTGCCAGGCTAAGGGCTGCTGGATGAATATTGCCGGCAATGAGTCCGATGCGGAGGAGATGATGGTCAAATTTAAGGATTACGGCTTCTTTGTACCGAAGGACATTGCCGGCCGGGAAGTAGTCATGGAAGGATATGCTTTCCGTGAAGTTACCCCGGTAGACGAACTGCGCCACTTGGCTCAGGATGCCGGTAAATCCAAAGAGGAGATCGATCAGATCACGGAACCGGTAGTGGAACTCAAGTTTCTTGCTTCCGGTGTGCTCTTACTAGACGCTATGTAATACGCGAAATTAACGATCTCTATTATCCGGATTTGCCCCATTTCAGACTGCCGGTCTCCAGATGGGGCAAATTTCCACCTTCCGGAAAGCGGTCGAACAATGAAACATTGCTCCCGGCGTTTCAGTTAGATAAAACAGTCCCTGCGGCCCTCGGATAAGCAAGCAAACATGAATTATTTAGCAGCAAAACACTTCATCCTGGATAAGCTCAAGCGAGAACTTCCCCCTCAATTGACCTATCACGGGTTACATCACACGCTGGATGTGCTGGCCATTACCAAGGAGTTGTGTTTTCTCGAGGAAATATCCGCCAGTGAAACGATGCTGTTAAAGACCGCTGCTCTTTTTCACGATTCCGGATTTATCATCAGCAATGTCGAGCACGAAAAAAAGGGGTGTCATATCGCCCGGCAGCACCTGCCTCGTTTTGGCTACGACAATCACGAGATCGAACAGATCTGCGGTATGATCATGGCGACCAAGATCCCGCAAAATCCGCAAAATTTTCTGGAAGAGATCATCTGCGATGCCGATCTGGATTACCTGGGGCGCGATGATTTCTACACCATCGGGGCCACCTTATTCTCCGAACTCAAGGCCTACGACATCCTTCAGACCGAGCAGGAGTGGAATCTGATCCAGGTGAAGTTCCTGGAAAATCACACCTTTTTTACGCATACCAACCGGCGTCGACGGGCTCCTCGCAAAGCAGAATACCTCGATGACCTACGAGGTCTGGTGGCGGCTTCCTAGTGCTGCTCTTTTCTGCAATTTCTCCCTTTCTGCAATTTTTTTTCTTTTTTTTCACCACTCAAGCAGCGGATCGCCGCAGTCATACGTATAGTATACAGTTTGATGATATAGGCGTTAAGGGATGCAGCCCCTACTTTATACTCACTAGTTTAAGCCAAACGATACACTCACAAAGGAGGGGCTGCACTTTTTCTTATCTTTCTTCAATCCCTTTTCTCTTTGGTTTTTCCGCTCAAATAGCTTTATCTTTACTACTGTATCTACATCTACCTATCCCTCCAAGACCAAGTGTCCATGCGCTAAGGTCAAGTTTTACCTTTCCGAGGAAGTCACCCGATACCACACAACACTACTTTTGATAAAGATCCCGGTTGTGTAAACGTTCGCTAACTCTAACAAGGGACTTTATTGCCCCAATTCAACAACATCTTCGTTTTTTCCTTTCCCAAACAAAGAAAACCTTTGATAGGCATCACACCTATCAAAGGCCCTTAATGAAACATGCTGAAAAAAAGCATCAAGTCGATGCCCGGTAAGTACCATCGCCTGATGCCTTGGAGCACAATTCTACAGCGTTCTAACCATAAACATGGTACAAATATAGGGCCTCGTCATTGATGGAACAATGACAGTTTTTGTCGAAAAAGACATGGTAGAATTTTGTTTTTAGTAAATTAAAATTTCACAAAATCATGATAATCAATACATTATAACTCACATTTCAGCCATATCTAGACCAATTATTTGAGTTTCACATTGATTTATCAGCTCTGGTGTAGCCTGATCAGGTGATGATATCAATCCGATAGATAGCAAGAAAGCAATTATAGTAACCATAGTTTTAAATTTTTTGAATTTTGATTTAAAACTATGAGGAAAACTTGTTACTATGTATAACAAATTATGCTATTTTAGACCTATCAAAATATTCATTTTTTACTTAAAAAAAATCATAAGTTATTAATAAACAACAATTTATTTTCAACAATTATGACTATTGAAGAAATAAAATCTATCGTTAAAATTGTTTCTAAAAACAAAGTGAAACAAATTGACATTGTTGGTGAACCTTCGAATAGTCATGT
>JAGQXH010000094.1 GCA_020436695.1 Lewinella sp.
AACCCGGAGGCTTTCCGTCAGTTCTATATGCAACAGCTGGAAAAAGGGAAGGAGTTGTTTTCGAAGTGGCTGGAGAAGAAAGAATAATGATTTTATGATGCTGTAATTCTGTGATGTTGTGATGTTTTGGTAGTGCAATTGTTTAATGACTACACTGTCGTTTAGTTAAGTGCTTCGCTATAATAAAGATTATCTTCCGTTCCTCTTTGACGAGGAAATAATCCTGGAGAGCAATTTTTTAATTGGAACAATTTTATCCAGTAATTGCTTCGCTGAGGGATAATTATCACTTTGATCGCAGAGGAGCAGCCAGTACTCAGTTTCGTCAGCTTCTTTGGCAGCAATCACTAGTTTAGCAACAAAATCATTTCGGCTATGTGGGCGTTGCGCCTCTCTTACATTGGCACCAATAGAAGTGCCGGCCTTAAGCAATTGCTGAGCGATTACATACCTTCTCTGATTTTCCAATACTTCACAGTACTTAATTATCTCCAGAGCAAATTGGAAACTCAGATCCAGTATTTCATTTTTTCTTTCCATATCAGACCATTTTTAGTGAATTAACTGATTCTAAATCGTTTAGAATATAGCAGCCTGTTAAACGTTAGCCAGGGTCTTAAACGATAGCAGTACCAAAACATCACAACATCACAGAATTACAGCATCACAACATCAAATAAGACTTTGATCCGCAAAACTATAATACCCCTTCTCCGCAATGATCAGATGATCCAGTACGAAGATATCGAGTAGTTCGCCGGCCTTGACGAGTTTGGTCGTCAGGCTACGATCCGCCTGGCTGGGCTGAAGGTTGCCCGACGGATGATTGTGGCAGAGAATGATCGAACTGGCCTTGGCCTCCAGCGCCCGGCTGAAGATAAGCTTAGCATCCACTACGGTACCGGAAATACCACCCTGACTGATCTGTTCCCGCCCGATCACCTCGCCTTTCCGGCTGAGCAGGAGTATCCAGAATTCTTCGTGTGCCAGGTCCATCAGCAGGGGCGCGATGGCCTGGTAGGAATCGGCACTGCAACGGATCTGCGGCCGGACCTTTACATCGGATAACTGACGGCGTCGACCCAGTTCCATGGCGGCAACAATACTTATTGCCTTCGCCTCCCCGACACCTTTAAATTTCATGAGATCATGCAGGGAACGTTTACCGAGATCATGCAGGTTATTATCTACGGAGTTGAGGATGCTTTTCGCCAGATCTACGGCCGTCTGCCGGCGCGAACCGGAACCCAGCAAGATGGCCAGCAATTCGGCGTCCGATAGACTGAGTTTGCCTTTGAGCAGCAGTTTCTCCCGCGGCCGGTCTTCTTCGGCCCAGGCTTTAATGGTGAGCGGTGGAACGGCATAAGCGCTTTTTGGTGTGTTTTTGTCATCAGAGATCATATCTTGCGTTTTTAGTGAAAGGAAATGTTTTCTTGGTAGTCGGCATTCAGCAACTGCGGAGGGGTAGAACAGGTGATTCTTAAGTATTGACTGATAGACTTACGACTGACAGACTGACGACTATATCGTAACTTCGCAGTTGTTTTATTGAAATTGCCTATTATTAAGAGCGGAGATCATACGATTTTCCATAAAAACGGATCATTATTTTTGTGCAGGCCACTTTTACAAAAGAGGAAAGACTAAAAAGTCGAAAGGTCATCCAGGCGTTATTCAACCGTCAGGGGCAATCCTTTAGTCAGTATCCGCTGCGTTTGGTGTGGATGCCGATGGAGGAACGCCGGAGTGCGTATGCGGTACAATTTGCCGTGAGTGTACCCAAACGGCGCTTTAAAAAAGCCGTTGCGCGTAACCGGCTGCGGCGGCAGATCCGGGAAACTTACCGTCTGCAGAAAACACATCTTTATAAGGCACTGGAAGAACACGAAACGCAATATGCTTTCATGATCTTATTTGTGGGTCAGGAAATGCTGCCTTATGATCAACTGGAGAAGGCCATGCAGCTCATCATCCGGCGTTTCCTGAAAAAAGTAAAGAGTAACCGGCGCGAACCAACCGATAATACGTCACAGGGCTCCTTATGAAAAATAAAAGAATGCGATTATTATTACTTTGTACGCTGCTGTCTGCTTTCTTTTTTTCTATCGATTCCCACGCTCAAAAGGTGTTACAGATCGAACGTTACGGAAGGGCTGAAACAGAGAAGATCTTCATCGGAGAAGGAATCGAATATCAGTTGACGGACAGTAAAGACTGGCGCTACGCCGTGATCGAGGATATTAATATAGAACAAAACCTCATCGTACTGGCCGACCGCTACCTGGACCCCGGCAAGATCGCTGCTTTCCGTTATTACCAACCGATCTCCCGCAACCTGGGTTTTCAGATGATGACTTTCGGCGTAGCCTGGTCGGGTTACGCACTGGTGGGTACCGCCCTGGATGGTGACCCCGATACTCATTACCGCTTGTCTGACGGCATCGTCACTGCTACCTCCCTGGCTGCCGGATACGGCGTAATGAAACTCTTCAAGTACAAAAAGATCCGGTTCGGAAAACGGAAAAGGCTGCGATTGGTGGATATCCGCTTCTGATAATTATCTAAAGCTCAATGCTTAACAACCTCGCTGATCCGAACCGTACCATCCAGAGCGATCACCTGAACCAGATATCCTCCATTCGGCAATCCAATACAACTAAAATCAGGGTGGATCAATTGTTCACCGGCATCCAGGTGGTCCTTGTACTGATCCAGTATTCTTCCCGATAGATCCAGCAACTGCATCCGGTGCAGCCCAGTCTTAGTGACACGGAACTGCAGACTAAGGTGATCGACGAAAGGATTGGGGAATACCGTTAAAACCCCAGCACTAGCTTCTTCCATCGGGGCCTTCGTCTCAGGAAGTGTTTCAGGCTCCTCTACTGTAGCTTCCACGCCTCCGGTAACAGAAGTGCTCCTTTCCGGTATACTCAGTCCCACTACGATCGCTGTTTCCAGCAGGTAAGGACTTTCTACCATATAAAAGCACAGTAGATCAAGAGAGTTGTTTTCTTCTCTATTGATCAGTTTTGTCTGGGTTTCAAAACCTATGAAAGTACATTCGATCGCAAAGTTTTTCAGGGTATCGGGTACTTCTAAAACAAAAAGTCCGTCGAAGTCTGTGATGGCTCCTAATGTAGTACCCACGATAACGACGTCTGCACCGATCATCGGCTCGCCAAATTCATCAGTAACCAGGCCCCGCATCCTGATGCTTTCGCCCTTTACATTCGAATAGGTAAAACAATCGACCTGGTCAGTTTTTGGACCATTCAGCGTCGGCTCACCCAAAGTGTGCACTGGCGCGAATAATTCCTGCCCTCCCATCAATCCGGCACTCAACATCAATCCGCTGATCAAAGCAGCAGTCCGCCATTTACCCACATGCGGATCGGCAGCCGGAATGCGGAACGGCAGTGGCCGGTTTAACTGATCGGTACGAAAACGACCGCAGACATTGGCAGGCCCGGAGCGAAAAAAATCGGCCAGCTCGTTGTCAGTTGCCCAGGTAAAATCGCGTACGCTCTTTTCGCATTGGAAGCAAAAGCGCCCGCCCGCTTCCCGCCGCATAGCCGACCAGGATTCCGAACAGGGGTTTTCAATTTTTATCTGTAGATAATGGGTGTCCTTTTTTCTTTTCATATGGGAAGAGTTTTAGATACTATTCTCTATAGATGCGGAAACGGGAGATTTTACATAAGTTGCAGTCGGATAATTGTTAGATACCTCTCAAGTGCCTGGCAATTACCTAACCGCAAACTCACACCGCATGACCGACTCACATCCATACCTCGATCTTTCCGAGGACATCCTTGCAGCCCGCAACGACCGGAAACCCATTGTAGCTCTTGAATCCACGATCATTTCTCACGGCATGCCCTACCCCAAAAATGTAGAGACGGCCCTCGAAGTGGAGGCCACCGTCCGGAAACACGGCGGAGTGCCGGCCACCATTGCCATCCTCAACGGAAGATTAAAAGCGGGCCTGTCAGTGGAGGAGATCGAACAGCTCGGCCGGGCCGGTACAGCGATCACTAAGGTAAGCCGTCGCGATATTCCCTTCGTAGTAGCCCGCCGGCACCACGGAGCCACCACGGTGGCCGCCACCATGTTCATTGCGCATAAAGCGGGGATTAAAGTCTTCGGTACCGGCGGCATCGGTGGCGTACACCGCGATGCCCCCACTACTATGGATATATCCGCCGATCTGCCGGAACTTGCCCAAACAGACGTTGCAGTAGTAAGCGCCGGTGCCAAATCCATTCTGGACCTTAGCCTCACCCTCGAATACCTGGAAACCCACGGTGTGCCAGTGATCGGTTATCGTACATCCGAATTCCCGGCCTTCTTCACCCGGCAGAGCGGCCTGGAAGTAAATTACCGCCTGGACTCACCGGATGCGATTGCCGCCGCCATGCGGGCTAAATGGGAAATGGGATTGAGCGGCGGCCTGCTCGTTGCCAATCCCATACCGGAAGCGGCAGCACTGGATAAAAAATGGATAGATGTGGTGATCGATCAGGCGATCTCCGAGGCGGCCGGCCGGGGCATCACCGGCAAGGAGATCACTCCTTTTCTACTGAGCCGTATTGAACATCTGAGCAAAGGCAAAAGCCTGGAAGCGAACATTCAGCTGGTACTGAATAACGTAGTGTTGGCTACGAAGATAGCCAAAGCCTACCAGCAACTTTTGGCGGAATAGCAACAAAATTTATTTACCTTCGTACTCATTTTTTAAAAACGCGGCCGGAGGGAATTATAAAAGCCGCTATCATTGCCCAAAAGCATGATAACTTACATCAAAGGCGAGATAACTTTTAAAACCCCAACTTTCATTATTGTGGAAGCCGGAGGCATCGGTTATCACATCAACATCAGCCTGCATACTTACGGCCAGATCGAAAAAATGGAGCGGGTGAAGATCCTGACCCACCTCCAGATCAAAGAAGACAGCCATACGCTTTATGGTTTTGCGGAAGCTGATGAACGTACCCTTTTTGTGCAGCTCATTAGTGTTTCCGGCATTGGCCCGAGTACTGCTCAGGTGCTGCTCTCGGCCATGAATCCCGGTGAATTGAAAGGAGCCATCATCAGCGAAGACCTGGTGGCTTTCAAACGGGTGAAAGGAGTTGGGCCGAAAACCGCCAAGCGCATCATCCTCGATCTGAAAGATAAAGTAATGAAAGAAAGTGGCGATATGCAGCCAACTTTCCTGCCTCAGGACAATACCATGCGCGATGAGGCGTTATCTGCTTTGGTAACTTTAGGTTACAATCGTATTCAGGTACAAAAAATACTGAATAAACTATTGAAGGAACACGCTGGAATTGCCAGTGTAGAAGCACTGATCAAGCTGGCACTCCAAAAAATGTCGGGTTAATGATCCTCCGGACACCCGCAGTTGTAGTCAGTAGTCGGTTTTCAATTGCTGATTCCGATTTAATTCGCGAACACGTCATCCTCCTGAAACCCTTTGCCGATACCAATTCATGAATCTCAAAAATGACCGCCCGGGCTTCGCAACGGCGGCCGTGATCCGGTATTCGCTTAGGTTCAGCCCCTTTACTAAATCTGATCTATGACCACTGAATTATCAGCTCCGAGGCATCGTCAGCGCAGGGGACTTGTCTTTAAGTTGGATACCCATCAGATCAGATCGTTTAGGAATGAGCGGGTGAGGAGACGCGATGTTAATTTTTTGACTGTCAGATAATAAGAACTAATTCAAACGTTTAAGGGAAGAAATGACGAAAAGAAACTTCCCGAATATGCAGTAACTGCCTGCATCGAGAAAAGAATCCCGTGTTGAATTATGAATAAAATAGTACTACCTATTGGCCTGTTGCTAACTTGTTTAGCTGTTCTGAATATCTCCGCCTCAGCCGGCGATAAGGGCGGACTTGGAGATCCGTACGCCGCTGAGTTCGTGTTGGCCCTTGCTGTAACGGATACCGTGCCTCCGCCGAAGGAGCGTTTTGGAGATTATATCAACGACAAGAATGCCAATCCTTTCGATCTGAACGATCCCAGTGCCATCGAGCAAAATATAGAGTACGATCCGGCTACCGGGCAGTATATCATTACCGAAAAGATCGGTGATTTTGATTTCCGTCCGCCCACCTACATGACTTTTGATGAATACCTGGAGTACCGTCAAAAGAAAGAGGAACAGGACTATTTCAACCGGCTGGCCGGCATTGATACCGAAGGCACCGGACTGAGTGCGACCGATCCGTTCGCCCAATTCGATGTCAAGAGCAGCATTATTGACCGGCTGTTCGGAGGTACTACCGTCGACATCCGTCCACAGGGGGGCATCGACCTTACCTTCGGCTTTGATATTCAGCGGCTGGATAACCCGATCCTGACCGAACGTCAGCGCACCACCGGTGGCTTCGATTTCGACATGGATATCCAGATGAACGTGACGGGTAAGATCGGTGAGAAACTCAATCTGAATACCAATTATAACACAGGGGCTACTTTCGATTTCGACAACCAGATCAAACTGGATTACAACAGTGACGCCTTCAGTGAAGACGATATCCTGAAAAAAATAGAGGCCGGTAACGTCAGTCTCCCTCTGCGCGGAACGCTTATACAGGGCGCGCAAAGTTTGTTTGGTCTGAAAACCGAACTCCAATTCGGTCACCTTCGGCTGACGGCTATTGCCTCTCAACAAAAATCGCAACGGGAAAATATCCAGCTGCAGGGCGGCAGCCAGCTACAGGAATTTGAGGTAAAAGCCGACGAATACGATGAGAACCGGCACTTCTTCCTCTCGCATTACAACCGAAGCACTTTTGAGGGAGCGTTGCAAAATCTCCCGCAGATCAACACGCTTTTCCAGATCGAGAACATCGAAGTCTGGATCACCAACGACCGAAATGAAGTAGAAGACGTACGGGACATTGTGGCCCTTGCCGACCTCGGGGAACCGGAAACGCTGGTAAACCCGGAGTCAGTGCCCATTATTACTCCTGCCCCCTACCGGGAGATTTACAATGGAAAGGCATTGCCGGACAATGCCTCCAACGGGCTGTTCAGTAAATTGCTTAATCGCCAGGATGGAATCCGTAATATTGATCGTGCCGTAGCCATTCTGCAATCTGCCGAGTTCGGCCTGCAGCAATCCAGGGATTTCGAGAAAGTGAGTGCCCGTAAGCTGAATCCGAGGGAATACACCCTGCACCCGGAGCTGGGCTTCATCTCTTTGAACATCAACGTACAGCCCGACCAGGTGCTGGCGGTTTCCTTCGCCTATAAATACAATGGCAAACGCTACTCAGTAGGTGAATTTTCCAATAACATCGACAATACCTCTACCGATACCCTCAAGCAAACGCCGAAGGTGCTGTTCACCAAAATGTTGAAAAGTACCACCCAGCGCATCGATGTACCTACCTGGGAGCTGATGATGAAAAACGTATATTCCATCGGAGCTTATCAGGTAAATCCGCAGGACTTCCGGTTGGATGTTTTCTATGAAGACCCGGGCGAAGGGCTGAAGCGTTTTCTGCCATCCAGTAATCTGGCCGGCCGGCCGCTCATCGATGTATTTAATCTCGATAACCTGAATACGCAAGGTGACCCGCAGCCGGACGGTATTTTTGATTACGTAACCGGGCTGACCATTTTCCCGAACAACGGACGGATCATGTTCCCGGTTCTGGAACCTTTCGGCAGTCACCTGCGGGACAAATTGGACACGGATCAGGCCATTGCCCAGTATACCTATCCCGAGCTCTATAGTCAAACCCTCTTCCAGGCCCGGGAATATCCGGAGAAGAACCGCTACGTGATCAAGGGTAGCTACAAATCCAGTGTTTCTTCGGAGATCTCTCTCGGCGCCTTTAACGTACCGCCGGGTTCAGTGCGGGTAACTGCCGGAGGTACCTTGCTGCAGGAAGGCCGTGATTATGAAGTGGATTATGCTACCGGTAAGGTGCGGGTGCTGAATGATGCGATCCTCAGCTCGGGGGTTCCTATCAATGTATCCTATGAAGATAACACGCTGTTCGGTTTCCAGTCCAAAACCATGGTGGGCCTGCGTGCCGACTATGAACTGGGAGACAATTTTAATATCGGAGCCACCTATCTCCAACTTTTCGAACGCCCCTTCACGCAAAAGGTGAATCTGGGCGAAGATCCTATTAACAACAAGATCTATGGCCTTGACCTCAATTTCAGCAAGGAATTGCCGGGATTGACCAAGGTCCTAGATGCTTTCCCATTGCTCTCTACCAAAGCACCTTCCAATCTGACCTTCAGTGCGGAAGCTGCTTATCTGAAACCGGGTCACTCCCGGGCCATCAACGAAAGTCGGCGCGATAAGGATGGCATCGTCTATGTGGACGACTTTGAAGGCAGTGCCAGTAGTTTTGACCTGCGTCAGCCAGTTACCCAATGGTATATGGCCAGTGTACCACAGAACGATGCCCAAAACAATAACCCTCTGTTTCCGGAAGCCCAGACCCAGGGACTGCCTTATGGCGCTAACCGCGCCCGACTCAACTGGTACCGGATCGACCCCAGCGCACGCGGTGGGAACGATGGAGGTTCTACCTATTACGACCGTGTACCACAACAGGAAGTCTTCCCCAATATTCAGCCTACACCGGCGGATCCGCAATTGTTCCAGACTTTTGATATGGCTTTCTTCCCACAGGAAAGGGGGCCGTACAACTTCGACGTACCGAACGGCTATGGCAACCTTTCCCGGGGGATTACCAGTCAGAACGATACCTTAATACTCAACGACCCCGAAACCCGCTGGGGCGGTATTATGCGGGCACTGACTACAAACGATTTTCAGTCTGCTAATATCGAATTCCTCGAATTCTGGGTACTGAGCCCTTTCCATGATAATCGCGATGCATCTATGCCGGCAACCGATGTGGAGGGCAGGCAGGGCACGCTCTACATCAACCTCGGTAATGTTTCGGAAGATATCCTTAAAGACTCCCGGAAGTTCTTTGAGAATGGCCTGCCTACGCCGCAAAACCCAGAGCGACCGGTAGATACGACGGCCTGGTCTCGTGTACCTATCGGTCAACAGATCACCCGGGCTTTCGATAATGACCCCGGCACCCGGGAGATCCAGGACGTTGGTTTGGATGGTTTTGATAATGCGGGCGAACAACAGCAGTTTGCTTCTTACCTGAGTGCACTACAGGCATTTAACCCCATCATTGCCAGCCAGGAAGCTCAGGATCCCTCCAATGACGACTTCCTTTATTACAATGATGAGTCTTTCAGCAATAGTGACGGCGTACGCCAACGCTACAAGTTTTTCAACAACCCGGAAGGTAACTCCCGCTCCAATTCTGACAACCGCATCCGTCAGTCGGGCACCAATATTCCCGATGCGGAAGACCTCAACCAGGATAATACACTGAATGAGACGGAATCTTATTTTCAATATGAGATCCCGCTCTATTATGACCCCCTGAATCCCCGGCAGATCGACCGGGAACGCACCCCCTTCATCACCGATCAGATCGAAGACGACGCCTCCAGCCGGATCTGGTATCGCTTCCGTATTCCGCTGAGTACGCCGCTGAAAAAGAGCGTAGGGGGCATCCGTGATTTTCGCTCCATTCGCTTTATGCGGATGTACATGCGCGGTTTCCACCGGCCAACCGTGCTGCGTTTTGCCCGCCTGGAACTGGTACGTAACCAGTGGCGCCGTTATACCCAGGACCTCACATCCAGTGGGGTGCTGAATACCGGCTGCGATGACGCAGAGACTACTTTTGACGTAGATGCCGTCAACATTGAAGAGAACAGCCGCCGTACACCGTTCAACTATGTGTTACCCGAGGGTATCCAGCGGGAGTTGTCGCTTGGGGTATTCAATACGCTCCAGAACGAACAGTCGCTTTCCATGCGACTGGAAAATGTTTGTGACGGAGATTCGCGGGCCATTTTCAAGATCATTGAATGGGACTTTCGTCTGTACGAAGAGCTGAAAATGTTCGTACACGCAGAATCCAAGAACTTTGAAGTGCCGGACGGTGAGCTGAAACTGTTCATGCGTCTGGGTAGCGATTTCAAGAACAACTACTACGAATATGAGATCCCGCTGGTGATGTCCGATCCGGATAGGATACTGGAACTCATGCCGGGCTCACCCGAATATAAACAGGAGGTTTGGCGACCGGAAAACGAACTCAACTTCCGGCTGCGCCTGTTGACGGAGCTAAAGGAGCAGCGAAATGCCAATAACGGCAGCCCCAACGATGAATACGCGGCTACCCTGGATGGAGGTCATGTGATCAAGGTAAAGGGTAACCCCAACCTGGGTTTTGTAAAAATGGCCATGATCGGTGTGCGCAATCCCAAGAACGACGGGGTCTCCTACTCTACCGAGATCTGGGCCAACGAATTGCGTCTGGTAGGTCTCGACGAACGCGGCGGTGCTGCAGCACTGGCCAGAGCAGATATCCAGCTGGCTGATTTCGGCAATGTGACCGTAGCTGGTAATTTCAACAGTATCGGATTTGGGGCACTGGATGCAGGAGTACATCAGCGTTCCCGCGAGCGAGTTACGGGTTATGACCTGGCTACCAATCTGGAATTAGGTAAGTTGCTGCCGGAAAAGCTCGGACTGAGTGTCCCCTTCTTCGCTCAGTTATCCAATACGACCAAAACGCCGGAATACGATCCTTACGATCTGGACTTACTCCTGGACGAAAAGGTGAAGAATGCCCAAACCCAGGAGCAACGCGACTCGATCAAAACCCAGGCCCAGGAAGTGACCCAGATCAAAACAATGAACTTCACCAATGTGCGTAAGGAACGCACGGGTAACGGCAAGCCCATGCCCTGGGATATCTCCAATGTCAGCGTCAGTTATTCCCAGTCGGAGATCGAGTATCGCGATCCGATCATCGAATTCCAGCGGGAAAAGAAATATACCGGTATCGTTGATTACTCCTACAGCCGGGGTGGTGGTTTTATCGAACCCTTTAAGAGCCTGCCCAATTCGCAGTTTTTGCGGCTGATCAAGGAGTTTAATTTTAATCCGCTTCCCAATTCCTTTAACTTCAGTTCCATACTGGACCGGAAATTTGCCGATACCCGGTATCGCTTTGCCGGTGATCCGCGCTATACTACTTACTTCAATAAGCGTTTCACCTGGGAGCGGAACTACGACCTGCAGTGGAACATCACCAAATCGCTGCAACTGTCCTTTACAGCCCGCAGTTTCTCAGTGATCGACGAACCTGATGAACGGGCTATGCGGGAAGATCCGACGATTACGGACATCAATAAATACCGGCGGGACAGTATTCTGACCAATCTGCGAAACCTGGGACGTCCGAAAAATTACGACCACAGCATCAACGTCAGTTATACCTTGCCCTTGCGTTATCTGCCGTTTATGGACTGGATGCAGGTACGTGCCCAATATCAGGCCGGCTACAGTTGGAATGCGGCGGCCCTGAACGTGGACAGTCTGGGCAATATCATTCAGAATAATCAGATCCGACAGGTGACTGCCGACCTGAACTTTGAGAAACTATACGACGGTATTCCCTATCTTAAAAAGATCAACCGGGGGAATCAACCGGCACGAGGGCGAAACACCAATCCCCGGGACAATAACCGGCAAACGCCCAATATACCGCCATCTGCGGACGAGAAGAAGAACGACCGGGAACCAAGTGTTATAGAAAAAGTGCTGATCCGCCCTCTGCTGCTGGTGCGAAAAGCCCGACTGAACTACAAGGAGAATTTTGCCACCGTCGTCCCCGGCTTTATGCCGGTAACGAAATTGATGGGATTGTCCTCCGGATTTGATGCCCCCGGCTGGGATTTCGTCGCCGGTCTGCAACCGAAGATACGAACGCTGTCCGACGAGATACGCAATAACCCACGCGAAGGCGCCGGTGACTGGCTGTATGATAATCGAAACTGGATTACCAGAAATGTCTTTCTGAACCAGGATGTAGTACAGGAATACACCCAGGAATACGGCGGCCGGCTGACCCTCGAACCGTTCACCGACTTCCGGATCGACATCGACGCCGACCGTAAGTTCACAGAAAACTATACGGAAACTTTCAAGGTATTTGATACTACTCCCGGAGCCGAATTCGGTCATGCCCCACCGCTTTATCAGGGGTCAATGACCGTGAGCTACAATGCACTGAATACCTTATTCCGAAACGATGATGAAGTATTGGAGTTATTCAGGAATTTTGAAGATAACCGGGTAGTCATCTCCCAGCGTCTGGGTACCGGGCTGCACGAAGACCCCAACCTGGCCGCACAGGGCTATACCGATGGATATGGCCGTAACCAGCAGGAAGTATTGATCCCGGCATTCATTTCCACCTATACCGGACAGGATCCCCGCACTTTCAATATGAATCTGTTCGACACCAAACCTTTCCCCAACTGGAGGGCGTCTTACAACGGTTTGTCGAAGCTGCCGATCTTCCGGGATATATTCTCCAACTTCAATATTACACACGGCTATCAGTCTGCACTGACCGTCAACAGTTATCGAACCAGCAGTTTATATCTCCGCGGTCTGGAAGAGAACAATACACTCGATACCACAACTTATAATTATTACGCCAAACTGGAGATACCGGATGTTGTGATCCAGGAGGGCTTTTCTCCTTTACTGGGGGTTGAAGCAACCTTGCAGAACGGTATGTCTTTCAGTTTTGACTACCAGCAACAGCGCACGCTGGCACTGAATGTAACGAATACCCTGTTGAGCGAGACCCGCTCCAAGAAGATCGATTTCGGTTTCGGCTATCTGATGCGGAACGTGGATATTCCCTTCCTGACGGGTAGCAATAAGAAAGGCAATAAAAAAGCAGAGGATACTCCGGCACCGACCACAACGCCCAATCGGGGCGGTAACCGGCCCAGTCAGCTTCAAGGACAGGATCTGGACATCCAGTTTACCTTCTCGCTGGCGGATGACCTGACGCTGGCGCAAAAACTGGATGCCGGCTTCTCCGAACCGACACGAGGTAACAATGTGCTGCAATTCTCCCCTTCGGCGGAGTACAAGCTCAACCGGCGGCTATCCCTCCGTCTGTTCTTTGATTACCGTCGGACGATACCGAAAACTTCGGCGGGCTTCCCGCGACTGGATACTTCCGGTGGTGTGGTGGTACGCTTTCAGTTGAATTAATTTCAGACTATTTGTTGATTAACTCCCAGGTGTATTGCTTTACCGCATCTACCTTATTCAAATAATCATCGATGCCTTGCGTTACATAATGATCAGGTAAGATCCCGGTTTCATCAGGAAGTGAGTTCACGGTAGTTTTACTGGTCGTATTCGCCACATAATACAACAACTTTGTATTGGACAGCCTGCAAACGGTCTGTCCGGCCGTACAGAATTGATTTGACCCCAACTCTTCGCCCACAATAATACCCCGGTTTTGCACTTTGATGATCGACATGAAATGACCGGTGGTAGACTGTCCATTTCCATCAATGATGAAATAGCATTTTCCGGTAAAGGCGTTTTCAAATGGATATTGGGTAGTTTTCCTTTCCACTGCATCATGCTTGGTATCATAAAAATACGTAAACGATTCACGAGTCAGATATCTTAACAGATAGATGCTGGATTCAGAAGAGCCTCCACCGTTAAAGCGTAAATCAATGACCAGGTTTCTGATGCCCTCTTTATTTATTTCTATGAAGGTCCTGTCCATAAAATCTTCAAAAACATTCAGATTATTCCAGGGATAATAGTTGAAGGAAGAAATGGTCAGTACGGCATTCTTACTGCCTTTGGGAATCTCAAAGCACAAGTTGTCATCACAATATTTTATGGAATTGTCCCGGTAGGGGTCTTTAAAAGCAGATGCCGTACTTAATATAACAGGATGATTTTTCCCTTTGACCCTGATCTTATACTTTTCCGGAAATCCGAGCGCATAAGGGATCAAACCTGTAGACCAGGTATTGAAAAAGTGTTGTTTGGTCGTTTCTACATATCCCTGCGAGGGGACGTGCCGGTATATATCCTGTATCACATCAGCTACCGGCCGGTCATTGATCGTCAGTATTTCGTCCTTTATCGCTATCTGATCTGCGTTGTTAAATGGATCGATTACAAACAACTGATCATTTACCCACCGGGTTTGCAGAGGGAATCTTAATGACAACGGCAGCATCTCACTTTCCGGATAAAAACTGCCCATAGTGGTATGCGAACAATTGATAGCGGCAATGATCTCGCTGCAATGCCAGGCAAATTCCCCGTAAGTAGTTCGATCCGTGATCAGACTTTTCTTTTTTTCAATGATCGCCCTAAAATCCTTTAGGGTAATAAATTTGAGTGCGTTGGGGTGCACCTCGATCAATTTTTGTCCCAATTGATCCAGATCCTCCTTATAGGCTTCCGGCGTAAATACCTTGATAAACTTTTCAGCCGGAGTTTCCGGTATTCTGTCCGGAAATCGCATACGCTCGATCTGGTCATCCGCATTAAAGTTGTCAGGATTGAGCGCCAGTGATCTTTTATAATTTGCAATAGCCCGGGTGGTATCTCCGATCACCATATATCCTTCGCCTAGGCTGTCATACGGATTTGAAGACTCCGGAAATTGCTCCACAATGAGTTTAAAAATCGCAATCGCTTCTTCCTTCAATCCAGCCCATAACAACGAATAACCGTACATGGTTAGTTCGTCCTCATTTTCGAAATTATACGCTCCTGGATGTTCATTTTTCAGTTGGTGGTAGAGAGCTATTCTCTCCTCTACCGGTAGGTTATTCTTTTCCTTTAGTGCCTGTGCGATGGATAATATTTCAGCGCCGGCAATATCTGCTGCCAACCCTTCGTCTGATACTGTATTGATTTGCCTAGTACTGCAAGCCACGCTGAGCATCAACATTACTAAAAAGACTACCGGTAATTTTGTCATTTCTATAATTTGCTATGAAGAAAATAATACAGCGGCAAATTATTCATTACACCGGGGCGATATACGAATAAGGTGTAAAAAGATGTAAGAGAAGTGTAAATCTTTCCAGGGCCTTCACCCAATTGCAACAGCATGGGAATCGACCGTATTTTCTCTACAAATCTAAGCTCAAACCGAACAGGTCTTTACTCCTTCCGCCAAATAAGCCGGTCTATCTTAATCATCCTTTTTTTGATTTACTTTCAGGTTAAGGATGAAAGCGAAAGAAAAAATTCTTAAATTAGACGTGCAATTCTTGAAAATAGAAATCCAACTTTTACGTTCAACATGTAACTTCTACTCAACAAGGCCTCTCTTAGTTGTTCCCGACTCCCAGGTAAGTTATTCTGATGGCTTACCAGCCGAAGCAATGGATTTTTCCGGAATAATAGAAAATAAGCAACTTTTCAGCAGGACATTTCCCGATGCTGATACATAGAAGACTATAAACACGTAATCCGTTTTCTTAACCTTAATTTTTCTACTATGATTAACCAAATTTCTAAGAAGTTACCACTTTTACTGGTTTTGGTTTTTGCACTGGCCATAGGCGCCCATGCACAGCAGAGACCAGCGGCCAGGCCGTCAAAGACTACATCCCCTACTCAGCTGAAGCAGGATGTTCAAAAGATGAGGATCTCCGCAAGTGATCGCAATGCCATCATTGCGTTGTTCAAAGGTGTTGATCCCAGCAAGTATCAACTTCAGTTTTACAATGGAGAAAGAAAAACTGCCAGTAAAGTTGGCCGACTGAAGTATTCCATGAATGATCTTCAAAGAGTGCAAAGATTGACTAATCCCGTGGATGCAGTCGGTTGGATCGTATTTGTGGTGGAGGGCGATGACGTGATCTATGTCTTAGCCGTGGGCAGTGACAAACTCAAGAGTGTACTGGGAGTTGAGAAGATGAAACGGCTTAACGGCATTATGGCCAAATACCAGTAAACGGGCTGATTGTTAATCCACATGAGTCATCCCGAATTCACTTTTGGGATGCCTCATGTCCATCCGATCCTCACATGAAAAAGATAGTTTACAGTCTTGCATTTTTGCATTTACTCCTGATCAGCCTTTCGGTTTTTCATTTGATCGATGGTGTGTTGAAGACAAAACTGCTGGCGGAACCTTTGGCCTTTATCAGTACCCTCAACTATTCCGTCTGGCGATATGGTTTTTTCTCCCCTGACGTAGGAAAAACCATGGAAGTGGAAATGCTGGTTTATGAAGACAGTGTACACGTCAGAAAATACTCGACCGTAGAAGGTTTTGACTTTTTTACGGCCAATCAGGAAGCCGCCAACCGCTTCTACGGCTTTAAAGCCCACACTGCAGCGGATACTACCTTTCTTGATCTTTGCTCCCGTTCTGCAGCCACGATGATGTTGAACCTACATCCGGATGCCTGGAGAATAGATTATACGGTTCGCAGTATACGGTATCCGACCATGGAAGGGTACCGGCAAAAAGATACCATTGCCGTCATCCCGTTGTACACTACTGCTTTCGAACTTTATTAGAAATCTCCAAGACCATGAAACCTTTAACTGACAAAATATCCGATTTTTTTACGGCCCCGCTTTCCCCAAAACCCCTCGGCATTTTTCGCATCCTGATTGCAAGTTTCGCACTGTTGCAGGCAGCGCTCTGGTATCCT
>JAGQXH010000950.1 GCA_020436695.1 Lewinella sp.
TTATTGATCTTTAGAAAAGTCCGTTGATCGAATACCGGCACTCCATCTACCAGTAATAGAGGTGGATAGTCTTCAAAAACGTGATTTTCGCGGTTGACCAGACTGATATTCTGTTCACCGAATTTCCCCCTGACCTGTACTTCCAGCACAATTTCGTAGAAAAACTCCGGTAATGCAAAACGGTTGTAGTCGTCCAACCGGTACTGCACATCCGGCCGGCCGAAAAACGGCACTTCACTAAATGTCTGTTCCGTATTAAATACCGGTGGTTTTTCAAAAGCCCGATAGGCCTGTTGTACCTGTGTATTGATCAGGCTGGCATTCGCTACCGGCAGCCAGGCAGATGGCAATGTAAAAGCTTTGGGAGTGGTCGGGATGATCTCATGGAATTCGTCTTCCAGTTCGATCCGTAGCGGTTCGGACACCTCCGGCCCGGTTTGCAGAATGACGGTCTGCAAGCCATACATTTTAGGCAGTAGGAAAGAGAAATGACCGTTAGCGTCGGTAGCGACCGTATAGACTCTCGCCGTTTTGCCTGGAAAAGCAAGAAAGATCTCCTGTCCGTGGGCTGCTTCTCCGTCCGATTGTCGGCTTACTTTTCCCTGTAACAACAAGCTTTTATTCTCCGGCCGAAAAATGATATCAGTGGGAGGTTGAAGAGGAGCAGTAGTCCCGATAGCAAATTCATTTTGCCCGGGTGCCGTCAATGCAACAGCCAGAGAAATATCAGCAGCTATTGGTCGGCCCGTTGCATCAGTGCTACTGATTTCCATCCGGACCTTTTCCCGCTGCCCTAATTGTTCACGGCCGGGCCTGACAGTAATCTTCAGATCATTGTTATGGGACGATCCAATCCGGCCGCCGGATAATTCAACTCCGGTTTGATCACTCACGGCCTGCACAACCGGCTGTTCCGGATGCAATAGGATCAGCGAATAATAGCTGAAAGCTTCAGGCCCCATATTTCGCATGGCCTGCGTGTACGCGCGTAGCTGATACCGGCCGCTACCTAATCCCGGAGGCAATTCGATTGCGCCGTTCCCCTGCCCGTTCTCCAGGCCTATTTTGAGCTGAGTGAGAGCCGTACCTGCCCCGTCGATCAGCTCGACGTAAGCCACCTTGCTGAAATCCGAAAGATCACCCAACTGATCGAACACGAAAAGCTTAAACCAGATGATCTCGCCCGTGATATAAAGTTGACGATCAGTTTGAATAAAGATCTTTTCCGGCTGAAATTCGGGCACTGTAGGCTGAGCAATAGCGGGAATATTGCTGCTCATCAGACTGAAGCAGCAGAAAAGGAACAGACGCTGGTAGTGGTATAAATTGGTCATTCTTTTTAAAGTGCAAGTTCAAGAACAAGTGCAAGTGCAATGGGTAGTAGACACCTGATCATTAGGGTTTGACTTCATGGTTCGGGTTAGAATAATTGATTCATTACTCACCAAAACTCCGGCCGCTCATTCGTCGCCCCATTCAGCGCGCAGTTGGTACAGGGCGGCTCCGACACCTTAAACCCGATCTTCGCCCCAAACGGACTGTACAGGTAGTCGAACAAGACCATATTGTTGAATTCTACCTCCTGGTATAAGACTTTTAGGTCCAAAGGCAGCGTGTCCGTCACACATTCCGGCCCGACCGGCGTAAAAAAGCCCGGCGGCAGATCGCTGTAATTTACAAAGGTGCGCAAGCTGGACTGGCCCGCCACATAGAAATAGCCCAGTACCGGAACTGACCTTTCATCTGCACTATGAACATTACCGACCACTTCATTGGGAATGGGATCGAACAGACTTCCGGTGGTCTGGTTGATCTCCTCCAGTTTGCGCAGATAGTTGTAATAGGCTTTACTGATCGCGTATTGCTTGACCAGCAGGCTATAGCGTGCACTCAGTCGCGGTGTGCTGTTGTCCTCAAAATGCAGCGGGTAATCCTTCACAATATCCTGGCTGTAACCTTCGGTAGTGGCCAGAAAAACCTGACGGGAAATATTCGTTTCCCAACAGGCAAATCCCTCGAATACATCCGCCGGCACTTCCGTAATCTCGCCATTGCCGGAACCCGGTGGATCAAAAAATTCCACCTGGATCAGCGGTGGATGCCACAAGGTGAATTCATGCGTGGCGATGTATTCCCAGCGGTAATAGCGGGTATTGTTTTCCGGATCGGCGGTACTGACAAAAAACTGAATGCCGGGAACGATCCGGGCACCGGGTTCATCCGGGTCATTGGCTACTCTTTCCTCGTATTCATAGCGGACCTCTCCTACCGGCGGAGCGGGCTTGAGCTGTTCCCAGTCCGACTCAAAAGCCTGACCGTCATCGGTAGTGACCAGTAAGCGGTAACTCCGTCCGGCCTCACCGCTGAACAAAGCCGGATCTGTCTGATAGATCCCCTTTCGGTTTTCCTGCAATGCGTGGGTAATGCCCTGATCGTCCTCGATCATTACCACGGCCCGGCTGACGTATTCCGGCTCATCTTCCGAATAAGCAAATGCACGCGAAAGGATCACGGTGGCCGTATCCTGACTATCGGTCAGTCTGCCATCCACCACCAGTGTAGCATCGTAGGGGCCTACTTCCGGTTCGTAAACTTCCAGGCAGCCGAAGGGCAGAAATGCCAGTAGTATGACGATGGTATATCTGAACAT
>JAGQXH010000951.1 GCA_020436695.1 Lewinella sp.
AGTCAGAGGGGCTGAGCTAAGGCAAACCAAACATTATTTTTTATCAAAATCACTGGTTGGACTTTTTACACAACCCCACACCTGAAAACATCAATTTTATTATCAACCCATCAAATAGGTAATTGCTGCTAGAGCATTGCTCCTATTCTGAAAATTCGGGATTACTCATGTTTACTGCTTTCTCAAAACTATACAAATGAAGATCGCTCTCTGCCAGACGGCCATGCACTGGACCATGGCCGAAAACCTGGAAAATATCGGTAAACAACTTGCGCTGTGTGCCTCGAACGATGTAGCACTTGCTGTTTTCCCGGAATGCGCCGTGACGGGGTATCATCGACAAATGCCGGCCATAACGACACAGGGAACACTGGATGCTGCTTTTGAAAAATTGCATGCATTTGCCCGGGAATACCAAACGGTCTTTATCGTAGGTTCACCGTATATTAAGCCTGACGAACCGGATTCAGTTTTGAACAGTGCATTATTTTTCCAGCCTGGAAGCGATACTTTCGGGGTGACCTCTAAAGTTGGTCTGGCTGAAAAAGAACCTCTATATTTCACTGCCGGCCGGGAAAGGAAGATCTTTCATTGGGGAGATAAGAGGATCGGGATGGTATTCTGTATAGAAATGAATCATACCGAAAGCCTGATCGCCGATTTTGAACATGCCGGACTGGATGTACTGTTCTGGATCAGTTATATTGCCTGGGGTGATCCGACCGAAGGAGAAAGTAAGATCATCCAAGATAACAGCTTGGCTGTTTCTTTGGCCCTTGGAATTCCCGTTATCAATGTCAACTGGGCTAATGCCGTAAATAGCGCGGATATTAAAGACATGGGAGGAAGCCGGCTGATCGTGAACGGCGAGATCACCCTATTGTTGGCGGCGGATCGGGAAATGATGGAGATAGTTGATCTCCAATAGATGACTGGCAACTCCAAGTTGCCTGTCATCTTGATAACGTTATTCTTCAGGCTAGGATAAATCCCAAAGCAAGCCATTATGAGTTCAAATACCTACAATCATTATCACCAGCCGGAGTTATTGGAATCCATCATGGCGCAGTTGCAGGCTGCCGGTATCGACGAGTCGTCTCTTACCCGCGAGCATTTATCCGGCCTGGATGAATTCCACCTACAGGGTGCGGAGGTATCACGCCGACTGGCTGCAAAGCTGCACTTGCAGCCCGGCACCATAGTTCTTGACGTTGGCTGCGGCGTGGGCGGCCCCTGCCGGATGCTGGCCGATGAGTTTGACTGTGAGGTGGTAGGTGTGGATTATACCGCCGAATACATTCGCACGGCCAGAGCACTCTCCGAAAAGGTAGGGCTGGCCGGCAAAACGACTTTCCTGGAAGCCAATGCACTCGCTCTTCCTTTTCCCGACGCTTCTTTTGATGTCGTCTGGACCCAGCATGCCCAGATGAATATTGCGGATAAGCCGCAACTTTACGCTGAGATCCAAAGAGTGTTGCGGGCGGATGGCCGTTTCCTATTTTATGACATCTTTCAGGGATCTGAGCCCGGCCTGCTTTTTCCCGTGCCCTGGGCGGAGGTGCCGGAGCAGAGCCATCTGATGCCGTATGCTGATCTGGCCGGCTATTTTGAGGCTGATGGCTGGCACCTGTTATATCAGGAAGATCACACAGAAAATGCCATTCTAGCCCTATCAGGTGCGCTGGAAAAGGCCGCTCGCGGCGAAGCCCCCAAACTGGGCCTGAATATGTTGATGCGGGGCACAACGAAGACAAAGCTCGGGAATTTGTTGCAGTGTTTGCGGGAGAGGCGCGTGGAGGTTTTTGCCGGGATCTATGGGAAATAAGCTTGTAAGTTGAGTTTGCCATAAGTATTTACCTGGCTACGATATAAGCTGTCGCCAGACTATCCCGATGATAAAGACTAATGGTCCCTTTTTTAAAGTTGACAACCGTTCGGAAATGCTTTAGAAACTCGTAGCCAAAAAAACCATCCACGATATTAAGTTCGTTATCAAATCCTCTAAAACGGGCCATCTGGGCCAGGACGACCCTCATTTCCGGGCAGTAATAGTTTTCAATAATGACATTATGAATAGATCCGCTTGGCATACTTTGATTCCCTTGCCCTATACCGACCACCCTAGCTTCACCATTTATGGTGAGGTGATCAGCCAGCTGCTCACTTTTTTTCTTATCAATCGCATTGACCCCGGCACCGGTATCAAAGCCGAAAAGTAAAGTTTCGTCGCCCACCATTGTCTTAATGACGGGTATTCCTCCCCGCCAAATAAACTTGAAAGCGGCGTCCGGGGTCTCACCGTATCTTTCGGCTACTGATGCTTTATTGGCCTTGACCAGTTCCAGTTTTCGATTGTCAAGATCAATGACCAGCTCGTAGGTCTTCAACACACTGGCCCCGATCAGTCCCATAATGGTCACGCCCTTAGCCTGTGACAAATGATTCAGTGGGAGCAGGGTGGCCTCAACTCGGAACCATTTTAGATTGCCCATCGATAGGTCCACTTCTTTTTTGTAGATGTCTACTTCCTGTCCGATGAGTCCGATCACCTTTTTTCCGGTGGGCTGCCCTTTGAAATAATGGTTATTTAAGACGAGATAGGGCGTCCCGGTATCAAGTATGAAGTAGCCGCTGACATC
>JAGQXH010000952.1 GCA_020436695.1 Lewinella sp.
GAAGATTGATGATCTCATCTTCCACTTTGTCATCGCCCATTCCAATGGCAAATTTTTCAGCAGTACGGCTGATCACTTCCTTTGTTTTAAAGCGACTCATGGGTTCCACCCGTAGTCGTTTATCAAAAAGGGAAGGAACTACGCGTTCAAAATCATACAGTTGAGCAATGGATTCTTCCCGCATAATAATGATCACCCGGCAATAATTTTCGCTGTCCAGAATCTCGGCGATGGTCTGATAGAATGCGTGTTGTTCTTCGCGATTCCCAAGAATATAAAGCTCTTCGAATTGATCGAAAATGAGAAATATCGGCTTCAGATAGTGTTTGTAAATGTGCCGTAGCAGACGAATGATCTCATTGTCTGCTTCCTGTTCCGTTCGTCTGGTCCGTACAACATCCTGACGTTTGCGCATCAGGCGTTCTTTTAATGTACCTTGCTCGGGGCGCTCGACGATTTCGTATCGTTTGAGATTTCGCCGCAGGGAAATATTTATGTTTTCACTTCTTCTGACGTGCAGATCGAACCAATCGGATTCAAAAAAACGGTTGGCCAACCCACATTTCACCAAGCTGGTTTTTCCGGTACCGGATTGACCATAGACCAGCGTGAGATGCGATTGCCAAACCAGGTCATAGAGTTGTTCTACTTCATCTTCCCGGCCAAAAAAGATGTCTTTGTCTTCTTTCGTATAAGCATCGAGAAACTTGAATGGAGAAGTATTAGTTGACATATCCAGGAAGTTTAGCGTTTTTTAGAGAACCTGGATTGCCCTCCTTCCTGGGGGAGTTGATCTGGGGGCGTGTATTTGCGCCCGAAAATTTCCGCCTTAAAGCGATCAAATTGACTCTTAACCGCACCATATGTACTTTCATTCACCAATAAAGGCCAATCTTCCGAATTGTTGAGGAATTGGTAAGAATAACCATGGTCGTCTTGAAAAGCAAAAAGAAAAAGCTTCGAGGCGTAATCATTATTGAGTGCATTTTCATCGATAATAAATGGCGTAAGGTTCAGGAAGTCGCTTACCATATTATCATCGGTCTTAATGAACAGCACACTTTTGTTATCGGTATAATTTTCAAACTCTACCCCAATCTCTGCTACGCCGGTACTCGCTACGGTCAAAGCCCGGTTGAGAATTATCTGATTGTGTCGGAAACGGGCCGGTTCATGTCTCCTTTTTTGCAATTCAATATTTTTAATAGTAACCAATTTATATTTTACCAGGAAAGCGATCTTCTTCAGGATGATTCCCAGGTGCTCCTCCGTTTGCAGGCAGAGGCTTTCTATCTGCTCCGAGCTCAGTTCCCCGTTGTCGTTAATTAGCTCCAAGAGTGCATTTAAATAATTATAGGCCTGCATAACCGCTGGTTCCTTTTCTGAATCCAGGCGCACACCCTTGAGTTCATTGATGAAGTAAGGGATCTGGTTATCCTCAAATATCCTACCGATAGTATGCATGAGTTTTACATAGTCAAAACGCCTAAAGTTTTGCTCGGAAAGAGCGAAGAAACTGTTGAGATCGGGCAGGTGCTCATTCGCGATATTGATTTTCGAATTTTTATATTTTTCATCCCAGAGCTGAGAAAGTTGAATAAAGCAAATAAATTGCATGGATGTTCGGTAAGTGTTTACCATTTGCTTGAGCCGGGCCAGAGTGAACAACTCCATACTGTCCGGATGCTGCGGATCGTTACTCCGGGTGAACAACTTTCTAAGATGTTCTCCGATGGGGGTTGGGAAGGAATCAACAATTTCTCGTTTGATAGAAGGAATGTCTAGTTCTTCTTTATTTAGTTCATCATCCAGATCCTTATTGAAGGCAGCCAGATCTTCACAGATGATATCGATCAGAATATCATTTACATCTACCCGGCTCTCATAATCAAATCGGTTCCGCAAGATATTTTGAACTGATCTTCGTTTTGGCAACGCCCAGTCCTGGCTGGGTTCGTGACCGGCATTCAGATACAGCCCCCACGGAAGTTCCTCCGCCGTTTTCCATCTATTGTCAAGACTTCTGTATGTTTTAACCGTTCTGCTCCTTTCAAATTTGGACGCTATGAAGGAACTGGCGATATCAAATGCTTTCTGTATGGGAATATGGCTGGCCAGCGCAAAATAGAATTGTTCGGCAAATTCAACCGCCATTTGGTCCGCCACCGATACGGAAGTGGCAATCACGGCTTTGACACCATTTTGCAACAGCAATTCGACCTGAGGTTTTGTGGCACACCCATTCAAAAAGACCAGATGAAGATTTTCCTGAGTACCCAGCAATTGAGCAAGACCTTTGCCGTCAGCCATTTGAGCAGCACCTTCCTTTGTTTCCAATTGCAGGGTAGTTCCGTTGGCATGCCCTCCAAAATGGAATATGGCCACCCGATTATTGTAATGGACAAAGAACTTGAAAATGTCGGAAAGAGTAGTAGCGGCTTCGGCTTCAACCTGAATTATTTGCTCATCATTGAGTGCCCTCAAGGCTTGATATATATTCTTTCGCTCCCGATTGATCAAGGGCAGATATCTGTCCTGATCATTGGCAAAAGTGAGGTAGATAATGGGTTCAGCCATAGGTCGTTTTTACTTGGCCCTTGAAAATGGCGGGAGGTTTATTGATGATTATTTCAAATAT
>JAGQXH010000953.1 GCA_020436695.1 Lewinella sp.
AAAACAATGAGGTACTCAATAACGTCAGTGAGGTGGAAATGCTGTCCCACGAGCTGTCGCGCAAGATCTGGCAGAAGATCATGATGTTGGATCTTACGATGCGGGAGTCGGGTTCAAATGTGAACGCTGAGAAGGGGGATGAGTAAGCATGCTTTTTATTGAATTTGGGAATGCATCCTGCCTCCGGGAACAATCAATTGTGTCGCCCGACGCTCATGGAAGTGAAGACATCGCCCCCATCTTTTCCTGCCAATCAATCCCGTTTTTAGTTTTACTCTCCACAACAGGTAAACTAAGGTCTAAGAAATACGTGTAGTCAAACAATATGTGACTCCTTATTTTGTAGAATGGGGATTTGAGACTACATTTAATCAGTCAGAATTGGAGAATATCAAATGAGTCGTGGATTGAAGCAACTTGCATTGATACTCAATACTCCCTAACCCGTTCCCCTAGCTTTCTTTTATCTCCTACACGTGATTCTCTTCTCTCGTCCTCAGTAATAATCGCGAATTTATCTGATGGCCAAGCCAGGCTCATTGGCCGGAACAATCCGTAACTTTTGCTTCACATATAATCTAACCCATTATGCGATTATTACACATTATTGCTACTACCCGTGGTGAACAATCACGGACGCTCAGCATTTCCAGAGAGTTCCTGCAGACCTTAAACGAAAAACACCCACATGTAACGGTTGATGAACTTGATCTCTCCAAGACCGAGTTACCCCCTGTACTGGATTCTACGGTCAAGGCCAAATACCTTATGATGTTCGGCGGAGAACTTGATGAACAGACCATGGAATCCTGGAAGAAGGTATCGGCGCTGGCAGAAAACTTCATTTCTTATGATCTGTTCCTCATCACAGCCCCCATGTGGAATTTTAGTATTCCCTATATGCTCAAGCACTATATAGATGTGATCATGCAGGCCGGCATTCTTTTTAGTTTCACGGCTAACGGACCGGAAGGATTTGCAAAATACGAGCAAATGGTTTGTATCACCTCCCGGGGAAGTGATTACAGCTTGGGTAGCCCGATGCATGTACTGGATCATCAGGAGCCCTATTTACGGGCTGTATTCAGATTGAGCGGCATCGAGGATATCCATTTCGTCCATGCGCAACCCATGGACATGGCTCCCGGTCTTACTCAGACCGTTCTGGAAAAAGCGAAGGAGGAAGCCCGGAAGTTAGTTGATAAATTAAAGATCTTACCGGCAGCATAAGACAGTTCATACCCTTTATAATAGCGTTTCCCAAGCTATCCGGTCTTAAGTGTAGACACTTTCTGCATTGCCTGCAGCTTTTCCAGATCCACTACTGATCCGAATAACAATAGCAAGGGCACGAAGCGATCTTAGTGACTTCGTGCCCTTGACAAGTTAATCAGACGAATACCGATTTAAGGGATAAGATCTTGAGGGCCTAAATTTAAGCGCTCTCTCTCTTCTTTAAAAAACCGGATCGATACTAATCCTGTACGATCATCCTTTTCCCGGGGATATCAATAGTGATCACCCGATCGCGGAACATTTTACTCCCCATTAGTCCTTCATGGATCATTCCTTCCCGGAAAACAGCTGTTACGTCAATCATTTCCAGGTTTAGCGGTGCATCGTCATTGCACACATCCACCGATGCCAGTTCCAGGAGTCTGTCTTCCGACGACTGGTGGGATAATGGCGTAGTGTACGGACGGGATTTTACAGCACTGCTATCCGTCAGCAGTTTGGGAAGATAATATGGATTGAGGATCATCCCACCGTAACCGCTGCCGGTATCAAATAGCGTCGTTACTTCTACCTCATTGTTGATACAAACAGGAATGAAAATATCCAGCACGATGTCCGTTTGAGTACTGAAGCTGAGTGGTAGAACCGTACCGGTAGCAGCCAGTACTTTTAATTCTTCCTGCTCCGGGAAACGCAGTTGTTTTTGCTTAAAATCAATGGTAAACGGCTTATCTTCAAAAAATTTCATGGACACCAGGCCTTCCACGCCATAATCGTCCAGAGGGGGATAGATGCCCACCTGCGTATTGCTCTGCACCTTATTACCGATAGCCAGGGAGGGAAGTTCGTAGGTGACACCATCCAATCGGTCACCATCATGTCGGAAGCCGGTGAAGCAGCCCGTTTCAACGGCAAACTGCTGTACCTTTTCAAAGGTTTTCTGTGAGAGTACATTAGCACCGGCGCCGGTATCGAGCATGAAGTTGGCTTCAACGCTATCACAGAGGGTCACACCCACTATAATGTAGCCGTCATCTGTGATAAACAATGGGTATTCCTGAGCCTTAACCGAGGAAAAAAACAAGCTAAAAAAGATCAGTGAAGTAAATAGGTAATCCATAAAAAATTAGTTTGCGATCTATTTGGCACATCTGCTATCGAATGGCAAATTATTTGGACAAAAGTCTCTGAATTAAGGTCAGTTTACAATTTAGTGGATTGCCGGCTCGAAATCATACCACATTAGCGGGAAGCGGATCTGGATTAGTTATTGGCAGAAATGAGTCTTCCATTAGTGTTTTCCGGAAACTACTGATAAAACGGCCACGTTCTACCCACTTAAAAGGCCTATTCCGTAAAAGCCCATCTAGATATGTGTTTGGGAAAGC
>JAGQXH010000954.1 GCA_020436695.1 Lewinella sp.
ATCAAATTTATTTGTATTTTTCTAGTTTCCATGCAAAATTTACTTACAAAACCGAGTACACATGCAGAATCCTGAGCCCATTACCAAGTACATGGCTACCAAATTAATCACCTTCACTCCGGATGCGGATCTGCGGGAAGCGATCGCCACCATCGTCAAGCGCAGGATCTCAGGCGCACCGGTAGTAAACGAGCACGGTGACCTGGTCGGCATGATATCTGAGAAAGACTGCATCAACGCCATCGTTGAGGGTCCGTATAATCAGGGCCCCGGGGCAACCGGTACGGTCGGCGATTTTATGTCGACTAACGTTAAAACGGTGGATGTAAGCAGTAATGTCCTGGAAGTATCTTACCAGTTCGCCCTTACCAATTATCGGCGTTTCCCCGTCACGGACCACGGCAAATTAGTTGGCCAGATCAGCCGAAGCGATATCCTGCGGGCCATCCTCAAAATGACGCCGAAGATCAAACATGTGCCCTCTTCCTGGGCACCTCGTATTCCGATGATATAAGTTAGTCAGCAGTCGAAAGTCGACAGTCGGCAGTCCCATTACTTCGCTAGATTGCTCACAATCGCCGGTAATGCTGACTACCGACTGCTGACTATCGACTTAGTGTGAATGTCCATCACTGGTGTGCTCCGCCTGCGCTACATAGTCCATGCCGCAAACCGGGCATTTTCCCATCTCATCACTACCGCTTCCTTCACAATGCATTGGGCAAACGTAGGCAGAAGTGTATTCCTTGCCTTCTCCGTGCGCATCCGCTTCGGTAGCCATGACCTCTTCCTGATCCGCGTGATCGGCATGCTCAGCGGTATTGCCGCCACAGGCCCACAGTAATACGGACAAACTAAAAACAACAGACAACAATTTTACAAACTTCATGATCAATGTTTTTAATTTAAAAATTAAAGTATCATCACATTACAGTATTACAACATCAACTTAAACTCTTCCCAGAGTGCAAAAAAGACCGGCACCGTAAACATGGTAAGGGTCTGGATCAACATCCCTCCGAAAGAAGGAATAGCCATCGGCAACATAATATCCGCCCCCCGGCCAGTAGAAGTTAATACGGGCAACAGGGCCAATATGGTAGTAGCAGTGGTCATAACGGCCGGCCGCACCCGGCGCAATCCGCCTTCTACAACTGCATCGTGGATCTCAGCCACATTTTTCGGCCGGTTGACCCTGAAACTATCCTGCAAAAATGTAGCCACCAAGACGCCATCATCCGTAGCGATCCCAAACAGCGCCAGAAAGCCGACAGCAACGGCCACACTCATGTAAATGGTCCGGATCTGGAAAAGGTCTCGCATGTTCGTACCGAAGATCTCAAAATCCATAAAGCCTGGATGTCCATACAGATCTATGAGCATAAAACCGCCGGAAAAGGCAATCAACACACCGAAAAACACCATGATGGCTACCGGAATGGAACGGAACTGAAAATAGAGGATCAGAAAAATACTGATCAGCGCAATGGGCAATACAATGTACAGCCGGTTCATCGTGCGCACCTGTTGCTCGTAGTTACCGGCAAAGCGATAGCTGATACCTGCCGGTACTTTCAATTCACCGCTTTCGATCTTTTCGCTGAGATACTCCTGGGCATTAGTGACTACCTTGACATCAGCATAGCCGTCTTCCCGGTCGAACAATACGTAGCCCACCAGAAAGCCATCTTCACTCTTGATCGATTGCGGTCCCTGCTCATATTCAATATGCACCAGTTCGCCCAGTGGGATCTGACCACCGGTAGCCGATGGCAGGAATATGCGTTTGAGTTGCTCAGGGTCATCCCGTAATTCCCGTGGGTAGCGCACACGGATGGCGTAGCGTTCTCTGCCTTCCACGGTTTTAGTCATGGTCATCCCACCAATAGCCGCCTGAATATAAGTCTGCACTTTTTCGATACTCAACCCATGGCGGCTGATGGCCTCCCGATCGATATCCAGTAGCAGATAGGGTTTACCCACGATGCGATCGGCAAAAACGGCGGCTTTTTTGACGCCTTCTACCTCCCTCAGCTGTTTTTCCAACTCCAGACCGAATGCTTCGATGGAGGCCAGATCAGGACCGCGCACCTTGATGCCCATGGGTGCACGCATTCCCGTCTGTAACATCACCAGACGGGTTTCGATGGGTTGTAATTTGGGTGCAGAAGTTAACCCCGGAAGGTGGGTGGCCGCAACAATCTCATTCCAGATATCATCCGGGCTGTGAATATGGTCGCGCCACTGTCGGAAATACTGACCATTGGCATCGGGGATGAGTGCTCCACTGGTATCCCGAACGTAATTGCCTACTTCATCCGTCTTAAAACGAAGCCGGTGTCCATCGGCATCAGTTTTATACTCTGAGCTATAAAGAATGATATTCTCGTACATTGACATGGGAGCCGGATCGAGCGCACTTTCTACCCGCCCGGCTTTTCCCACTACTGTCTCTACCTCCGGAATGGCAGTGACGGCCATATCCAGCAGGCGTAGGTTCTTAATATTTTCCTGCATGCCGGCGTGGGGCATGGAGGTAGGCATCAGCAAAAAGGATCCCTCGTTCAGCGCGGGCATAAACTTCCAGTCGGTCCTAAGGGCGATGATAACACCCTGT
>JAGQXH010000955.1 GCA_020436695.1 Lewinella sp.
TGGCGTAATAGACCAGCGCCCAGGTCTTGCCATCTTTCCAGGCCGCATCTTCTTTTTTCATGTTCCTGATCTGTTGCAGGATGGTTTCGGGGGCCTGTCCTTCGAGCGGAATACCGCTAAGCTGATGTGTTGCGCTCATGATGATGAGTTTTGTGGGGCCGGTCGCATTCTGTGGACCACATACAAAAGGATCAACCCGATGGTGAACCAGGTAGCCAGGGCAATGATGGAATTGCGCATACTGCCGGTGAGGTTATCCAGATATCCAAAAAGCACCAGGCCGAACATCATGGCGACCTTTTCACACACATCGTAAAAACTGAAATAACCTGCATTGTTTCCGGTTTTGGGGATCATCTTGGCGAAGGTGGACCGCGAGAGCGATTGTATGCCACCCATGACTATCCCGATAAAAAAGGCTGCGATATAAAAGTGTAATGGGGTAACGATGAAATAGCTGCCGATACAGATCAGTATCCAGACCGCAACGGCTAACATGAGGGCCCGCAAGTTCCCGGCTTTTTTGGAGATCCAGGCAAACAAAAAGGCACCGCCGATACCCAGGTATTCCAACAGCAGCACCGTCGTAATGAGTTGGGTAAGGCCCAGGTGTATTTCCTTGGCCCCAAATGAGGAGGCCATAAACATCACCGTCTGCACACCCATGATGTAAAAGAAAAAGCTGAATAGGAAGGAGCGAAGTCGCTGTCTGGATTTTAACTGTTGCCACACCTTGAGCAGTTCCCGGTAGCCGTTCATCAGGCTCTTCTTTTTGGGTTTATGGTTATAAAGACCGGGAGGTAGTACCCGCAGGGGGATCTGGGCAAATCCCAGCCACCAGAGTCCGGTCAGCAGGAAAGAGAGGCGCGGGAACAGCGTATCGTCAGCTACGCCCAGCACCTTCTGATTGAGAATAAAGACCAGGTTGATGATCAACAGTGTGGTAGCTCCGATGTAACCGTAGGCATATCCCCGGGCACTGACCTTATCCTGCCGGTCTTCCGTGGCAATGACCGGCAAATAGGAATTGTAAAAAACAATACTGCCGGAATAACCGACCGTAGCCAGTAACATGCCCGCCAACGCAAGGTGCACCAGATAGTAATCGGTAAAGAAAAACAGTACCATACATCCCAACGCCCCCATATACGCGAAGAATTTCATGTAGGACCGGTGGTTACTGCTGTAATCCGAGATGGACGACAGTAGCGGTGAGATCAGGGCCACCAAACCGAAGGCGACGCCCAGGTTGATCGAATAAGCTGCCGTATTTTCGATGCTCCAACCGAGTATCCGTAGGGTGGAATCGCCGTTGACAGTAGTCACGGAATTGTAATAGGCCGGAAAGATGGCGGAAACAATGACCAGGGCATAAGCAGAGTTGGCCCAATCGTACATGGCCCAGGCATTTATGATCTTGCGATCATTCTTGATCACATTGCCGGATTGGGGTTGATGGATATCTTCAATCATGTGGAAAGACCGGAACGGTCCATTTGCATTTTGTCAATAAACTACGCCTGCACTTCTGGAAAAGTGCTGATCTTCATCAAATGTAGAGATAATATGTATCACTGTTTTTCGGTAGTGGGGATGCTGGTGGGCTATGTTCACCAACTGCCTATTTGAAGACAAAAATTTTGAACCGACGTTTAAAACGTCGGTTAGCGGTCGAGTGATGTGTTTGCTATACTACTGCAGCAGGGAGCAAGGGACATAGAATCCTATCTATGAATTTCTACTAGCAGTTCTCGTTTAGAATTAACCACCAAAATGAAAATTGCAGTAGCAACTATCGATAAAACAAAAATGAAAATAAGTTTTGATTTACTTAATTTACCAGCCTCTTGCCAACGTATGTAGTCATCTGAATCAACTCTTTTATATATAACGAACTTAGCCAAAACTAAAGCTATGGATAAGGTTAAAAACCAACCTCCAAGAGTAGAGAAAATAGTAGGATTTAATAACAATAAAAGCGAAGCAAGTAGATCAAAAAAAAGATAAGCAACAAAGAAAAGTGTGGAAGAGTATGGTTCGTTACCTCGAATGTTTTCAAAGAAAAAATAAATCTCATAGATAAGCTCATTGAAGTATTTAAAATTCATCGACCTAAAATTTATTATCAACCAAAACCTCTGCTGCCAGTAGTTTATCTCTGTACAATAAGCGCACCCACTCAATCCCCCAGATCGATATCTCCTTGATTTGCCAAAATAAAATCAATCAAATCCTCCTCCTCACTGTATTTGCCTAAGAGATAAAAACAAATTACTGCCAACACATTTATGTATACAGCATTAATCGGATAGTTGTCTTCAATTGTTAACTCAAACTCTGAAAGTAATCCAAATAAAAAGCGAAATTTCATCTCAGTAGTATTATCTATACCAAAAGCCAAATACCCTCCAGAGATGTACTGGTAAGCACCTTCTCCCATCACGTAGAAAAGCATTATTTGGAGAGACTGATTAATTTGTGATAAAACAATCTTATACTTTCCTCCTTTGATCAATAAATAACCGCATAAAATCGAGTACAAATACAAACCTATTCCCAATAAAAAAAGGGGGTTCTCTTTAATATCAGCAAAAGATAGCATTATGGCTATTAAGCC
>JAGQXH010000956.1 GCA_020436695.1 Lewinella sp.
GTGTTTTGAAAGATTCATCGTAGATGAAGCGCTTATCAAACCAACCGTGCTCTCCCAGATAGAAGCCCTGGTCAGAAGTATAGACAATGATCGTATTCTCGGCCAGGCCGCTTTCCTCCAGATAGTCCAGTACCCGTCCCACATTATCATCCACCGAAGAAATACAGCCCAGGTAATCCTGCATATAGCGCTGGTATTTCCACTTCATTTTTTCTTCATCCGTCATGGAAGGCCAGTTGGCCTGAAAGAACTGATTGATCGAATCCAGTACCGGATCATACAAAGCCCGCTGCTCCTCATTAGCACGACCATAAGGCCCATCAAACCCTCGGGCGAAGCCGGGCACATCAGGCTCAACGTGTCCCATAGCTTCCAGGGTAGCCGGGCGGATCTTGCTGTCGTGCGGATACTGCATATGATACAATAGGTTCATTTCTGCGGTTTTGGCCGCCGTGCCCCGGTGCTCGTAATTGTCAAACAGGCTGGCCGGCTCTGGGAAAGTTTTCTTCGAAAATTCTTTGAACTTATCCGGCCGGGGCCACCACGGGCGGTGTGGTGCCTTATGCAGGTACATCATCATGAAGGGCTTGTTCTTATCGCGTTTCTGATCCAGCCAGTTGATCGTCAGATCGGTGATGATGTCCGTTACGTAGCCGGTGATGGTGGTATCTCCGTGGGGAGTGATGAAACTTGGATTGATATAATTGCCCTGTCCCGGCAAGATCATAAAGTCATCTACGCCTTTGGGATTATTTCCGAAGTGCAGCTTGCCGTACATCGCCGTCTCATACCCAGCCTGCTGGAACAACTGTGGGAAGGTCATCTGAGTAGTATCGAAAGGAGAACGGTTATCTATCTTTCCATTGAGGTGACTGTGTTTGCCGGTCAGGATAACAGCCCGCGAAGGTGCGCAAATGGAATTCGTCACACAAGCATTGGTAAACAGCATCCCTCCCGCTGCGATCCGGTCGATATTTGGTGTTTGCAGCAGTCGATCACTATAGGCACTGATGGCCTGATAGGCGTGATCATCGGACATGATAAAAAGGATGTTGGGAGGCGAAGCGGTTTCGGAAGGTTCCGTTTCGGTCGTATTGCATGCGGAAAATACAACAGCCAACAGGAAGGTCCACAAAAGGGCACGGATGGTCATAGTGGCTTTAGGTTTTAATGTTTAAATGGTGTTGGAATTTCAAAACTGATGCATAATACAAAAAATTGGATAAAGAGTGAGTACCAATACCGGTGTCGGAAGTAAGTTCAGGTAGTTTCGCATCCCAACCTTACCATACCAAATGACTGTCTGAAAATCCATTTCTGATATTTTCCGCATATTACGTCTGTAAAGAAAACCCAACGAGATGAGTAAAGCCAAGATCCTCCGTACCATAGCCGCCATAATTTTTCTGACCACATCCTGCGTCATACAGGCCCAGACTCCTGATGCCGTTATCACTTCTTTCAAAGCCATCAGCTATTTTAATAGTGGTGTGCCCGCCGATTCCATTTTATATCAGGCCGAAAATCCGGAGATCGGACCGACTGTACTGGACGATACGCTGGATGTTTTCGGCCCTAAGGGATCATTCGAACTCCTGTACACCAGTGAAAAAGAACCGGTAAATGTAGCGCTGTGGGTAGATCTTAATCAAAACGATGTTTTTGAAGAAAATGAGCGTATTTATTCCGGCTCAGGTAATGAAGGGATGCTCCTGGATGATCTGGTCTTACCGGAACTTAATGGTCCGAGCCGGGCTCTGTTGGCGATCAGTCAAAATGCAGATAATCTGGCCGATCCTAACAAGGTACTGCAAAATGACCGCGTATCCAGCCTCGAATTTACAATGAACCGGTCTACATCCCCCAAGCTGACCATGACCAGCAAAAAGAACACCATCGATCCGGATTCCACCTGCTTTGAAACGGAACTCACTTTCGATCTGATATCTACCGAAGATACCACCTACATTATCACCGCCTGGACGTTAACCTATCCCAGCAGTGCTACAGCTCCAGTAGGTTCAGCCATCAGTAAAACCTCCGACGGTACTCCCTTTGGGGTGGGTAGTCTGCTGACTTCCGCCACGCCCATCGTCGGGTTAAAATTGGACTTCACCGGTTTGGGCCTCGTGGATGGTATGCCGCATACCCTGACCTGTACCTTTGCCCCCATTTGGGATCTGGCGCTGGAAGAGAGTGCTGATCTCGTTTTTGAAAAATGTATCGTGAGCAGTATTAATAATCCCTCGGCAAGCCGGCCGGATCTCCCGATCAGCATCCATCCCAACCCTATACAAAATCAGGGGACGATCACCTATGAGCTAACGAAGCATACCCCAGTGCAATTATCCATTTATGATCTGCATGGCCGGATGGTCCAAACCATCTATTCCGGCAATGACAATCCGGGCATCCATCAGATCGGATACATCCCGAGTGAAGACCTGTCCGGGTTGTTTCTGCTTACTTTACGAACCGCCGACCAACTGGTGAGTAAAAAAATAATGATCATAAAGCCTTAGTGACGGAACAAAAATAAATGAACCAATTTTAGGTTTTTAATATTTCGCTAAGCCCCTGACTAAGAGGAAACGGTGTGCGAAATTTTCAAA
>JAGQXH010000957.1 GCA_020436695.1 Lewinella sp.
CTGTCCGATGGTGGCGCCATGGCTGCAACGTACATCATCGGCAAAGATCTCCAACTGCGGTTTGGTATCCATGGCCGCAGTATTCGACAGCACCAAGCTGCTGTTCTGCTGGAAAGCATTGGTCTTCTGTGCGTCCTGACGTACGATCACCTTACCGTTAAACACACCACGGCCCCGGTCATCCAGGATGCCTTTGTAGAGCTCATTACTGCCACAGTGTGGTAATGCGTGATCCAGGAAAGTCTGGTTATCAAGATGCTGGCGATCTTTGGCTACGTACACGCCGTAATAATTGGTCATGGTATTCTGTCCTTTCAGAACAGTACTCAGGTTGTTGCGTACCAGAGTGCCACCAAGATCTACCAGATAGGAAGAATAGGTACTATCCTGCTGCTGCTCTACATCAATATTACTGATCAGGTAAGCAGCTTCCGATTCCTTTTGGATACGATAATGATAGAAATGAGCATTTACACCAACCGTAACCCGGGTCAGCACATTGGTGAAGTAAGCCTCATTCGCACCATCCAGCGCGTGATACGTCTCCACCACGGAGGCCTCACTGTGCGCACCGGTCACTACCAACAGTTGCGGATTGATGAATACCGGCCCCTCGGTTGGAGCTGCTATATGCATGATGTGTAGTGGGCGTTCCACTACGGTATTGGCTGCCACTTTCAGGAAAAAGCCATTCCGGGCGAAAGCCACGTTAAGGGCAGAGAACGGGTTGTGTTCGTTCTGCACGGATGCTTCCAGCATTTCCTTTACCTGCACCTGTACTTCACTGTCTTCGAAGGCTTCTTCCAGGCTCAGCAGGCTCATGCCTTCCGGCAATTGATCCAGTCCGCAAAGCTCCGGCTGCAGTATACCGTTCACCAAGACCAGGCGACAGGCATCCAGTTCCGGAATAGCCAGTTGATCGATCGTAGCGGCATCCACCGTCACAGCGTAACTGTCTTGCAGAGGTAGTTGCAGCAGCGGGTTCAGACTGGTATATTTCCAGTTCTCGTCACGGCGGGTCGGAAAATCCAGCGCATCCAACCGCTGAATACCGGCTTTGCGGAAGCCGTGCAGTTGATCGTCCCGGTGACCGTTCAGAGCATGCTCGAAGACATTGAATAAGGAGCGAAACCTGTCCTTAACTTCGGAGTATCTATCTTGTGCTATTGCTGTTGACATAAAATAATCGCTCTTTTAGGAGTGAGGCCCCTCTGCCTTCGGCATCTCCCCAAGAGGAGACTCCATACCGAAAAACATTGAAGGCAGATTAAAAACCAATCCTACCTTCGGGGTGAAAGGTAGTTATGGGAAATAACTAATCATCTTACTGATCATTACTCCACTTGTGTTGACGACAATGCCGCAGTTTAGAGCACTGCTTCTGCTTCCGCCTTGATCCAATCGTATCCTTCTGCCTCCAGTTTATGGGCCAACGTCTTATCGCCGGATTTTACGATGCGTCCTTTATAAAGTACGTGCACGAAATCCGGAACGATGTAATTCAGCAGACGTTGATAGTGCGTTACGATGAGGAAAGAGCGCTTTTGATCACGCATCTGATTCACTACATCGGCAACGATCTTCAGTGCATCAATATCCAGACCGGAATCGGTTTCATCCAGAATGGCCAGTTTCGGTTCCAGCAGCGCCATCTGCAACATTTCATTGCGCTTTTTCTCACCACCGGAAAAGCCTTCATTCAGGGAGCGTTGCAGGAATTTTTCATCCATGCCCACCATTTTCGTCTTTTCACGCAGCAGTTTGAGCATATCGATGGCTTTGAGTTCCTGCTCACCGCGGGCTTCGCGCTGGGCATTCACGGCACTCTTCAAAAAAGTAGCCGTACTCACACCGGGGATCTCCACCGGATACTGGAAGGCGAGGAAGATGCCTTTCTGGGCACGTTCATCCACTTCCATCTCCAGGAGGTCTTCACCTTCAAAATCGATGGAACCACCGGTTACCTCGTACTCTTCACGACCGGCAAGCACGTTGGCCAGGGTACTTTTACCAGACCCGTTAGGTCCCATAATGGCATGGATCTCTCCCGGTTTGATGTCCAGGTTAATTCCCCGGAGGATCTCTTTATCTTCAATGTTGGCTTGTAGATTCTTTATAGAAAGCATTAAAATGGAATTTTAGTATTAGTCGAAAGTCGTAAGTCACTTAGTCGTAAGTCTTTAGTCGAGCAGTCATCCGTGACTTACGACTTGTCGACTAACGACTAGAAGACTATTATCCTACACTACCTTCAAGGCTGATGGCCAGGAGTTTTTGCGCTTCTACAGCGAACTCCATCGGCAATTCATTAAATACCTCTTTGCAGTAGCCGTTTACGATCATGTTGATAGCATCTTCTTCACTGATGCCGCGCTGTTGCAGATAGAACAACTGATCTTCACCGATCTTGGAAGTGGTGGCCTCGTGTTCTACCTTGGCCGTATTGTTCTCAACTTCCAGGTAGGGGAAAGTATGCGCGCCGCAGCGATCCCCCATCAGCAGGGAATCACATTGAGAGAAGTTGTGCGCATTTTCTGCTTTCTTGCCCACTTTCACCAATCCGCGGTATGAGTTGTGGCTTTTTCCGGCTGAGAT
>JAGQXH010000958.1 GCA_020436695.1 Lewinella sp.
CGAAATTTGTCGGCACCGCTCCCAGTAAGCACTATTCAGGCTCATCCATTAAGGTTCGAGGAGCAATAACCAAGTCCGGACCAGGAGAATTAAGGGCTTGTCTTTACAATGCAGCTAAATCGGCAAAAAGGTTTAACCATGCCTGTAAAGCCCTTTATGAAAGACTGAGGAAAAAGGGAAAGCCGCATAAAGTAGCTATGGTGGCGGTCATCAACAAGCTCTTGCACCAGGTCTTTGCCGTAGTGAAATCAAGGACATTATTCGACAATGAGCTGTATATCAAGAATGCTAAAGCTTAGTTTTTCACTTTTTTGCTTGCATGGTAACACAGTTCATGGTTGGTATGGTTGTTATGGCTAGGCAGCCTAGCCATAACAACCATCCATCCGTACCATTTTAAGCAAACCAACTCATCATTGTTTCACTATATGTGACCGAGAACTATCAATGGAACAATGAAGCAATGGAACACAATCAATGTTATTTAACTTTGGTAATGTATTTATTTTATTATGCAGTGCAATCTGCAACAACATTACATCACCTCACTTCATTCTCTCAGCCCACTTCCGGATAATATCTAAAGTCGACTGATCTTTGTCGTACACCGAATACCACCCCTGATATTCATGCGGCGGATCGCCGATCAGATCGTCCCCGGTCTGCCAGATGGCCTTGGGTACGCGCGGCCGGCCGCTACCGCCCCAGGCCCAGAAATTGCTCCCGGCTACAGCAGTACCGGCTTTTGCCAACTGATCAATATGGGCAAACATGGCATCGTAGTAGCGATCCCTTTGGGTACTTGGAGCCGTCGGATCATAGTCATTCCCGTCACGGGCAATGCCGAATTCTTCCAGTACCAGTGGTTTTCCCAGTTCTTCTGCTTTTTCCAGGTGCCGGTCGAAGTAATCAAAGGCATTTTCCAGGGCCTGCGGATAGGTCTCTTCCGCCCGCTCGGGATCGTACCATCCCCAGTTCTGTATCCAGATGTGAATGGTGGTATAGTCAATAAGGTCGAAAGCATGATCTTTACGAAAGTGGTTACCGGTGGGTGCGCTGGTATTCCCTTCGCTACCAATACTAATGAGGTGGTTGGGATCGAGGTCTCGGATCAGGGCGGCCGATCTGTGTATCCATCGGCGGTAGGCCCGCGGACGCAAAATACCCCGTGGCTCGTTGGCCAGTTGCCACGACATGATCGTAGGATCATCGCGGTAGAGCTGCCCGGTAACGGTATTGGTGCGTCCGATCAGATAACGGATGTGATCGTCAAATGCCTCCATCGCCGCTTTGTTCTTATAAAAACGGGCACTGTAGAGGACATAAGAGAACCAGTTCCCTTCCCCGTCGGGTGTCGGATAGGGAATGGCTTCGCCGCCAAACCAGTTTTCATACTGGGCAAAACCGCCCGACCAGGGCCAGAAGTTATTTAGGCAGAGTACGGCCGTCATATTGCGTTTGCCCATTTCCGCCAGTAAGAAGTCGAGCCCCTTCAGAAGGTTTTCGTTGTATTCCCCGGGGGCCGGCTGCAGACTGGGTGATACCCGCCAAGGGGCATCATCCGGGCCTTCTCCCGAGGCCATAATGCGCAGATTGGTGATGTTGAGAGCGGCCAGTTGATCCAGTTCCGCCAGTAAACGCTGCCGGTTGCCTGGGGCCTCCTCGGCGGCCAGATAAAGACCGTACCAGAAGTTGGTTCCCATGAAGTAATAGGGCTGCTCATCCCGGTAGAAATGTTTTCCCCGAACTTCAACAAAAGATTGTCCGTATGACGCTATCGGCATAAAATACAGTAGTATACAGCTTAATTTTAATAAATTTGACACTTCGTTCCTTTGTTAATTGTTAGAAGAATAATAACCCTTGCTGCCAACTATAGTAGGTGTAAAATAATTGATAAATGATGATCGATGTTTGATAAGCGAGTGCTTATTATCATGGTCATTAATTGTCATTCGTAAAAACCGATGGTAACGCATGAAGCTGATTCTATTTCTGTTCATTTGTTTACCATCCGCCACCTGTAGTATACCGAAAAAACAATCTCATGGCCCGTGTAAAACTGACTTCTGAGTTAAAGAAAGCCATCAGTCAGCTTTCTCATAAAGAGAAAGATAAATTACTGTATCGTTTAATCCCAAAGGATGAGATGCTGGTGGCCCAATTGGAGTTCCGTCTGCTGGAAGGCGGTGACACCACTGAATATCGCAGAGACAATTTACGCAATATTGTAGAACAGGCTCTTCGAAAAGCAGCTAATCAATATTATTCGCCCGGATATCTGTTGCTGGACCTGCGGGCGATCAGCGGGGCCATAAACCGGCATGTTAAGACGACCAGCGATAAATACGGTGAGCTCGAACTCAATTTGTACATGCTCAATCGTACGATGGAACTCGTGGGTAGTCAGCTGCGTTTTTCCTCTCCCTGGCATTCCCGCACTTTGAATGAATATATGGCCAAGCGGGTGATCAAACTGGTGGGCATACGAGAAAAACTCCCCGAGGATTATCATGCTGATTTTCAAGAGGCATTTCATCAATTGGGGGATTATCTCCGCCAACAAGGCAATTTCGGGCGGGTAGCC
>JAGQXH010000959.1 GCA_020436695.1 Lewinella sp.
AGATCATCCGATACTGATCGATCTGTTTTTGTTCCTGTTCCGGCGTGAATTCGTATGACGCATCCGGCTTTTTCTCCCGGTCGTTGGGAGCATACACGGAGATGTCCAACTCTGTGATCTGCACCTGCAATCCCAGGTCAGCATAAGCCTGAATGGCATCCCGGATCTCCTTTTCGGACGGATGACTGATCGACCAATGCCCTTGCATGCCCATGCCATGAATAGGAATACCGCGTTCCTGCATGCCTTTGATCAGGCGCACAATCTTATCCCGCTTTACTGGATTGGTGGCGCTGTAGTCGTTGTAAAAAAGTATCGCATTGGGAGCCGCATCGTGGGCATACTCAAAGGCTTTATAAATGAATTCCTCTCCACAGATCTGATACCATTTCGACTGGCGAAGGAACTCATCCTGATTATCGGAGATGACCTCATTGACCACATCCCAGGCATAGACCTGATCTTTATAGCGGCCGGCTACACTAAAAATGTGTTCTTTCAGGCGGTTGAGCAGTACTTCTTTGGATACTTCCTGGCCTTCCGCATCTTCAAACAACCAGCGGCCGGTCTGATTGTGCCAGCATAGCGTATGTCCTCTGACCTTTAGTCCGTGCCTTTTAGCAAAAGCCATCATTTGATCGGAATATTGCCAGTTGTATTCGTCGGGCTCCGGATGAATGGGACCCATCTTCATGATGTTTTCCGCCGTTATACTGGCAAATTCATTGATGATGATCAGGGAATCGGAGCCATTGAAATTATAAGGGCCAACGGAAACGCCAATGGGGAAGTAATCCTGATAATAGTCTTTTAGCCCCTTGATGTTGGTTTGGTTGGAAACAGGCTGCGCTGCGGCAATGCCTGCCCAGAAGGATAGGATGGAAAAAATAATGGGTCGCATGATAAAGTTGGTTGCGGTCTTGAGAAAGACCCGTTTTCGTTTTGTTGTGCAATCGATTGCGAATGTGAATATAGCAAATTTGCCAGCAGCAGTAAAGATTCCCTGAATGTGTACAACAAATTGCACGGAGATCAGCTTTTAGGGAATGGCTTGGATGGCTTGGGGTTGCATGGACAGCATGGTATGGCCATATCATTGATGCTCCATGTCGTCCAGGTAATGAGCAATTTATAATACATACATTCCCTGGTTGGATGTTAAAGATCCATTGGAAGTAGGAAAGTGTATACTAACCTCCTGACGAAGAAATAACAATTAGACTGCCGCAACGGTCCAGCCGGCCGGCGATTAAAAACAAAAAATTAATTCCCCGGCGTAGAGATCATAATATGCGCCCGGTGCGTACCCGGGTCCATGATCCAGGGACCACCCGGCACCACCGGTTGGATCGGCAGACCGGTAGATTCGGCGGTAGCCCAGGGGATATAGACTACATAGCGGTATTGCGCATCCTTTACTTCACCCGAAGCGGCATCGTAATGGCCGGTCTTTCCCTCCAGCAGGTGTAGCGTAGTCGGCTGTTCGGGCATTTTTAGCGTACCGGCTTTTGCCTCAGCTTCGCGGGTATCAAATATCTCAAGATTGGTCTTGCCTGCTGCTTTTAGTTCACGACCGCGCGTCATAAAAGGCTCCAGGTCCTTATGATAGCAGACGGACTGAAAGCCTTCTCGGTTGGGATCGTCGGATAGGCAGATCAGGCTATTAGTACCTTCCCGGATCAACGAAAGCTTACCTTTATTGGTGTAGCCATACACCGTGGCCGCTTCCCGCATATCTTCCGGAGCAGCACTTACCGCTTCGGCGATCTGGCGGTCCGGATCGGGTATGTTTTCCTGGGCGCAGCCGGGCAGGGTAAATAGGAGGGAGATCAGGCAGAAAAGTTGATATCTTTGCATTTTTCAAGTGTATTAGACCCGATCAATTTACGAAAATTATCCATTTTGACTTACCACAGATATAAAAATGGCCATTATCCAAAGCATTCCTCCAGATAATGGCCAAATCTCTTTTAGTCACTCATTCCTCACCTCTCACTCCTGAAGTTAATCAGGAACATTATTGGGATTCAACAGATCATAGAACTGATCCAGCTTCGGTAAAATGATGATCCGGGTTCTCCGGTTGGTAGCTCTGCCTTCGGCGGTAGCATTGCTGGCCAGGGCGTTGTATTCGCCACGTCCGGCGGCGATCAGACGGTTGGGATCGATCTTATGGGTAGTCTGCAGGGCGCGAACCACCGAGGTTGCCCTTTTTACACTCAGGTCCCAGTTGTCGGTAATACAGGAATTCTTGATGGGTACATTGTCCGTATAACCTTCTACCATGACCTCCAGTTCCGGACGTGACTGGATGATCTGCGCGATCTTACCCAATACCTCATTGGCCCGAGACGTGATATTGGAGCTGCCACTCTGATACAGCATCTTATCCGATAGGTTGACGAATACTACGGTTTTGTCTACTTTAATCTCTACGTCTTCATCCTCTATCCCTTCCCGGAGTACACTTTTCAGATTAACCGCAAGTGCCAGGTTAATGGAGTCTGCTTTAGACTTCGCTGCCTGAAGAAGACGGATGTATTTATCCTTTTTCTCCAGTTGAGAAAGAGTTT
>JAGQXH010000095.1 GCA_020436695.1 Lewinella sp.
CCGCAGCCGCACACCCAGGAGCAGTACCAGCGTTTGCCATAAAAGTAGGTGAACAACGGCACTGCCACAATAATGAGCAGAATGCCCCAAACCAGCATGAAGATCCCCAGGGTGCCGTTCTGGATCAGGCTGTCGAGGTTATAATCGAAGAAAAAGGCATAGTTAAGCGGCCAGATATTCTTGAAGTCGAAATAGGGTTGATTTAACCGAACCAGGATCTCCGGAAGGATAAAGGCAATGGCCGTTTGAAAGAACATGACCGAAAAAGTCCGGATGATCTGATAACGATTGTGCCGGTATTTAGCGAGCATACGCACGCCCATTACAAGTACGATCACGGTGTAGAGCATCCCGTAAACAAACCACTGACTGGCCGGGCCGCCATTCAGGCTCCTGCTAAGCGGATCGGACATCCGCATCCATGGGGTGATATGTTCCGGGGCCCAATACAACAGCACGTAGAAACCGATCAAGTAAACGCCGGCAATGATCCCCAGCATGGCAGAATTCATGCCCGGGGCAGCAGAACGGGCCGGTGTCCGTTCCTTACTATTCTCCCGATAGAAGACCAGCCAGTAGATCAGCCCCATCACTATGGTAGTGATCAGTGGCCATAGCCAGTGCCCCGCATAAAAGATCCCATAAACAATAATACCGATGATCGTGCCGGCCAGAAATATAGCCCGCCAGTTTAGCTTCAGTCCTCGGGTCAGGGCGCTATGGTAAATATGGTCATTTTTGATACCTGGTAGTTTGGCAAATTTAGGCAGGATGAACAGCAGCCCACCCATGATACCCAGCCCGACGGTCAGCCACCAGAACAACAAGGGATGATCGGTTACCGGGCCTGTAGATGACTGTTGGATACTAGCCAGCGTATATTCCTTGAATTTCCAGTCGCCCAGCTTGAAGTCCCATTCTCCCACGCCTTCCGGAATGCCGGCTTCGGCCTGGGTGTTAAGCGTTTGTTGGGCTGCTTCGAGCGCGGAATGGAACGCCTGGCTATAAGCGAAACTGCTGTTATATTCTTTATCCAGGACCGATAGGTCTCGGGCTGCATGCAGGAAAGCTTCCCGGTGGTATTCATTGTCGATGGCTATTTGATCGGTGCTCAGGCGATAGTGATCCAGGCCAAGCATCAGAGTGAAAATGGCCAGTGCGATGATGAAGAGGGATAATCCAAGGGTTTGGATGGTTTTCATTAGAACAGTTTGTTTTGGGTTTACAGGGCGGTTTGTTTATTTAGAAAGCGGAGGACGGCACTGAGACCGCGTTTTTGCCGGACTTGTAACTGCCGGCCACTTTGCTGATTGTAAGTTCGGACGACCTCTTCTTCGTATTCCCGGAAAAACTCGGGATCGAAATTAGCCAGCCCCAGATCTTGCAACACGGTTTCGACGGAGGTTTGGGTGGCGATCCATTTTTCGCAAACTTCGTGCCGGTAGCGCACGCCCATCAGATGGAAACCGGTTACTGCCGTATTATCTTCCCGGTAATTGATCCGAATCGCTTTGCGCCCGTTCGGATGTTCCCAATACAAACTCTGAATTCCTTCAGGTAATTTAGCCGGCACATCGCCGTAGATCTGATATTCGATATCCAAGAACTTAGCGGAATTGAACCAGATGCCGGGATCATAAACCTGTGGATTGCCGCAAATAGTATGAGCCACCGTTTCTCCCATCATACGGCCCGTATACCAGACCGCTTCGATGGGCCGGCGGCCGGATCTGGGGTTGCGTAGCTGTACACAGTCGCCGATGGCGTATACGTCAGGCAGGTTGGTTTGCAAATGCTCATCTACCAGTATCCCCCGACCCAGCTCCAGCGGGCCTCCTTTCAGGAAGTTGATGTTAGGGTGCACGCCGGCGGTTAGCCCCACATAGCCGCAATCGATCCGCTCGCCCTCATTCGTGATCACCGCGCAGACCCGGCCATGGCCATCATCAACTATTTCTTTCAATTCGGTGGATAAACGCAGGTCCAGTCCGTGCTCCCGAATGTGGCGATTGATCATTTCGGATTCCTCCGGAGGCAGCACCATATCCCAGTAGTTATCTTCCCGCACCAGGAAGGTTACTGGAATATGCCGCGAGTGGAACATTTCGGCCATTTCAATGCCGATCAGGCCGCCGCCCACGATGACGGCACGCTTGAGCCCGTCACTATGAGCCTCCATGTATTCCAGATCCTGGTAACTATAGAGACCGCGAACACCTTCCAGATCCTGCCCCGGCCATCCGAACATATTGGGTGCCGAACCGGTAGCCAGAATGAGTTTGTCATAATTCAGCCGGCTACCATCGGAAAAAGCCAATGCTTTCTGCTCAAAATCGATCTTTTCCACCCAACCTTTACGCAGATCGATCCGGTTCTTCTCCCAGAACCAGGGCTCGTAGGGCTGGGTATCGGTAAACCGCATATGCCCCATGTAGATGTACATAAGTGCAGTACGGGAAAAGAAGTAATCGGTCTCCGCCGAGATGACCGTGATGCGGTGATCGCTGAGTTTGCGAATAAAGCGGGCGGCAGTAATACCGCTGATGCCGTTGCCGATAATGGCGATATGCATATTGATTAGGTGTTTTGATCCGGTTGATAATGCAAATTCAATATTACTTAAATACCTGATTGGCCATTTAGATGTTACATTCTTCCGGATTTTGGAAGTTGTGTCCCAGTGAAGACAGCTTTAGGATATCTTGTCTTCAGGTCTCTCAGTCAAATACGTATACCGAGCTCCATCAGATGCCCCCTCCACGTAAAAACGCGTTAAAAATTGTTTAAATAACTTGACAATTAATAAAAATCCCTATTATTTGGAAAATTTAAGCGAATTTTGGAAGATCATGGGATAAGTCAGGGGCGGAGAAATAATGAATGAAATCAAATTTTCCGTCAAACTACCAAGTTTATTATGAAGCATCTTTTACTCTGCTTATTTTTTGTTTCTGTTATCGGTGCCACGCAGGCCCAACGGCTGGTATTCGTGGAAGCGATGAGTCAGCGGGATATTCACGTAGAGGATGTTTCCGATTTTGACCAGGAGATCCGTTTTACGGTACGTTTGACCAATATGTCTCATGATACGCTGGAGATCAAATGGGAGAAACAGATCTTTAAGCAACCTGAAGAATGGATCACCCAGGTGAATGACCAGAATGGGATCTATCTTCCCAATGTGAGTTCCAACTTCGGACTCATTCCCGGAATCGAATCTCCGGTTGTGATCGCTCCGGGAGAATACACGGAAGTAACCATGAACGTCATGCCGATGGGTACCCTTGGGGAAGGATGGTATAAACTTGATTTTGCCTACGCTGATGCACCCGGCTACTCTCTGGAATCTTTTGAGTTTAAGGTACATTCCGGCAATCCGGATTCCATCTATACTACCTCCCGGTCGGAGATCACGGTTTACCCCAATCCCGCTATCGACTATTTTGAGATCACGCCCAATACCCTGGTTGACCGGGTAGAGATTATCAATGTTGTGGGAGGCAAAGTAAGAAGCTACCATTATGAACACGGTCAGAAATATTCTATTTCCAATCTTCCTTCCGGACTTTATATGGTGAGTCTGGTCAATGAAAAGACCGGGGTGATCAAGACCATGCGTTTGCTCAAGCGGACGATCCGTTCTTAATGATTTCAGTTGCCGGTTGATCTGAAACATTTTATTCCTCAATACAGCCAAATAAACCTGCTCACACTGTGCATTGCCCCGATTCCTCATTATTTTTGCGGGCATGGAAAAGCAAAAAGTAATCTTAGTCATACTCGATGGTTGGGGCCATGGTCCTGACCCAAAACGCAGCGCCATCGCGCAGGCCAATACACCTTACGTAGATAGTTTATACGATGCCTACCCTAATGCCGAGCTGGTTACCTTTGGAGAAGAAGTAGGTTTACCGGAAGGCCAAATGGGGAATTCGGAGGTCGGCCATCTTAATATCGGTGCCGGCCGGATTGTATATCAGGAACTGGCCCGGATCAACAAGGCTATTCGCGAAGGAGTATTCCAAAAAAATGAAACACTGGTGAATGCGCTGAAAAAAGCCAGGGAAAAGGGTAGTGCAGTGCATCTGATGGGACTGGTTTCGGATGGAGGAGTGCACTCTCACATCAACCACCTCAAGGCCTTGTGTGATGTGTGTACGGATCAGGGTCTCGATAATGTCTTCATTCACGCCTTCCTGGACGGGCGCGACTGTGATCCCAAAAGCGGAGAAGGTTTTCTGAAAGATCTCACGGCACACATTGCCGATCAGCCGGTAAAACTGGCTTCCGTTATCGGCCGCTATTATTCCATGGACCGCGACAAACGTTGGGAAAGGGTGAAACTGGCCTACGATCTGATCGTCAAAGGAGAAGGCCAACCCACAAAAGATGCGGTAGCCACCGTTGCCGGTCGTTATGCTGCCGGAGAAACGGACGAGTTTATCAAACCCATCGTCTGTGTAAATGACGGTGATCAACCGGTAGCCAAACTGACTGATGGAGATCTGCTCATCTGCTTTAACTTCCGTACCGACCGTCCCCGCGAGATATCCGAAGTGCTTACCCAAACCGACAAACCGGAGCACGGTATGCACAAACTGGCGGTAGACTACGTAACAATGACCCGTTACGATGAATCTTTTAAGGGGATACAGGTGTTATTCACCAAAGATAATCTGGTGAATACACTGGGAGAAGTGCTGTCTAAAGCCGGAAAAACCCAGGTACGTATTGCGGAAACGGAAAAGTATCCGCACGTGACCTTCTTCTTCTCCGGTGGCCGTGAGGATGAATTTCCGCACGAGCGACGTATTCTGATCCCTTCGCCTAAGGTGGCTACTTACGATCTGCAGCCAGAGATGAGTGCCAACCAGATCACGGCCGCCATCACGGAAGATATTCGTACGCATCAGCCGGATTTTATCTGCCTGAATTATGCCAATACGGATATGGTAGGTCATACCGGAGTATTTGAAGCTGCGATAAAAGCCGCTGAAACGGTAGATAACTGCCTGCGTGAACTAATGGAGGTGGCCTTGGAATACGATTACCGGGCTATCGTGATCGCTGATCACGGTAACTCAGATTATATGATCAATGATGACGGTTCGCCAAATACCGCCCATACCATGAATCCGGTGCCGATCTTTTACATCAGTAAAGACCAGCGTAACGTGAAGATCAATGACGGTAAACTGGGAGACATCGCTCCCACCATCCTGACGATCATGGAACTTCCCACTCCGGAGGAAATGGAAGGAACGGTTTTGATTGACCGTTGAGAGACTGGTTGATAGCCAGTTGCCGAGTGAGTTAGACTTGGGGTTGTGTAAAAAGCCCAACCAGTGATTTTGATAAAAAATAATGTTTGGTTTGCCTTAGCTCAGCCCCTCTGACTCCCCTTAGGGAGAACCGTCCACGCTTTCAACCCAAACATTATTTTTCTGTCATCTTTAGGGAAAGGCTTTCTACACAACCCCGCATCTCACTGCTTCTGTTCCTCTGAAAATCAGGCATGAATTCATAGTGGCGTAAGTGCTAAGAAAGAATGTATCGTCAGTATTGATGTGGTAATATTGCAGTATTATTGTCTCACGTTGTAGTACTGCAATATCCCTGTATCAAAAAACCAATTATATGCATTTGCGATTCTTCTTTCTACTGGCATTAGCTATCCCATCAACATTTATTTATGCCCAAAAACAGATCACCTGGGCCGAAAAATTAGGCTATCCGGCCGGTACCAAAGTAATCATGTTGCATGCAGATGATGCCGGCATGTGTACGGAAGCCAACATTGCTACCAAACAGAATTTACTGGAAGGGTATATCCAGTCGGCTGCGGCGATGCCCCCCTGCCCCGAATTTGAGGACATGATCCGTTGGGCCATCGATCATCCGAAAATGGATGTGGGCCTGCATCTGGCACTGACCAGTGAGTGGAAAACTTATCGCTGGCCTTCGGTCCTTCCACCCTCGGAAGTGCCCGGTCTGATCGATGGGGAAGGTAAAATGTGGCGGGAAGTGATCGATGTCGTACAACATGCCACCCCCGATGAAGTAGCACGTGAAGTACGGGCGCAGATCGAAAAATCCATTGCACTGGGCTATCGACCGGATCATATCGATACGCATATGGGGACGCTCTACGGGCATCCGGAATACGCTAAGGCCTACCTTGAGATCGCTCAGGAATATGAAATACCGGCTAATGTGATCGATATGTCGAATCCGGAAGTACTGGCTCATTTCAGAAAGGCCGGTTATCCGATCAATGATGACATGATAGCGGTCATGAAAACATACAAACTACCGCAGCTGGATTTCTTCACCAGTGCGCCCAATGCCAAAACTTACGAGGATAAGCTGGAATCCTTCAAAGAGTTGATCCGCAACCTGCGCCCCGGTATTACTGAGATCATTTTCCATCCATCCGTTTATTCTCAAAAACTCAAAACCATTACCAATTCCTGGCAACAGCGCGTGTGGGAGGCTAAAATGTTTTCCGATCCGGAGATGATTCGTTTCTTTGCGGAAGAGGGGATCGTTTTTACCAACTGGAAAGAGATTATGCGGCGCTACCGGGGATGATGTTGTAATGATGTGATTTTACAATGCTGTGATAGCGTTTAATATTTTGCTCATCGTCATCTCATGATGACGCAGTTTGCCGACCTGGCTGCGTTGCGCCTGTGTTAGAATTCCCCGACAGTTTAGTATCATAACATCGAAAATATGAGAATACCTACCATTGTATTTCTATTGCTCACCCTGGCCGGTAATATTTCCGCTCAGGACCGGGATTATTATCCACCTTCTGCGGTGCCGGATCGTATCATCCTCAATCTTACGGATCAGCCGGCTACGAGTATGGCCGTGACCTGGCGAACTGCAGTATATATAGGCGAAGGCTATGTTCAGGTAGCGGAGGCGAGCCCTTCTCCCAACCTAACCGATTCGATGCGGGTGATCACGGCCATGAAAACCGCCTATCTGAGTGATCGAAGCGGTGCGCACTATTTTTCCGCAGTAATGGATAGTTTACAGCCGGCTACCTTATACGCTTACCGAGTGGGCGATAAAACGCATTGGAGTGAATGGTCACAGTTTGAAACCGCTACTGAAGAACCATCACCCCTGTCGTTCATTTACTTCGGTGATGCTCAGAATGACATCAAATCGCTGTGGTCCAGAACCATTCGCGGGGCATACCGGCAAATGCCGAAAGCAGACTTTCTGCTACATGCAGGTGATCTGATCAACAGCCGGAACCGGGACCACGAATGGGGAGAATGGTACTATGCCGGAGGCTGGATCAACCGGATGATGCCCAGTGTAGCCACGCCCGGCAATCATGAATACGGCAATGACGAAAATGGAGTGTATACCCTCTCTAAACATTGGCATCCGACCTTCACCCTACCGGCCAATGGTCCGGAAGGGCTGGAGGAGACCGTTTATTATGTGGATTACCAGGGCACGCGCGTCATCTCGCTGAACTCACCGGCTTTCCTAAGTTCCCCGGAAGACAGTGCCGCCCAGGTGCAATGGTTGACCGAAGTACTGGAGCACGATAAGCAGAAATGGACGGTGGTGACCATGCATCACCCCATCTATTCCACGGCCAGAGGACGGGACAATGAAAACCTCCGGGACGGATTACAACCGCTTTTTGAAAAATACAAGGTAGACCTTGTATTGCAGGGACATGATCATACCTACGGTCGGGGCACCAATCTGCCGATCGGCGCCACAAAGAAAGATGCGATCGAAGGACCCATCTATGTGGTTAGCGTCAGCGGCCCGAAGATGTATACCCTTGGGCTGGACGAATGGATGCAACGAGGTGCCTCCAATACACAATTGTATCAGATCATTCATATTGATGGCGACCAATTGCGTTACGAGGCCTATTCGGTGGACGATCAGCTCTATGACGCTTTTGAGCTGAAGAAAGATGCCGATGGAGACAATCTGTTTTACGATTTGGCGCCCAAGAATGTAGAGGAGAGACTGGAACTGCCGCCTAATTATTTGAAGCGCCTGTCGGAAGCAGAACTGGAGGCCTATCGCAGTCGTTTTGAGACTTATAAGGCCAGAAAGGCGTTGGAAGAGGAATAGCTCACTGCCCATATGCCAGGTTTGAACACCAAATTAACTACGCAGCCAGGTAAACTAGATAACACTGCTCAGGTTCCATTGCTTCATTGTTCCATTGACTGGAGGCCATAGAACAATGGAACCATGTAGCATCGAATCGTTTGTAGGGACTTTGCCTGCTCGATTTGAGTGTTACACAATTTTGTTGACAAAGTATTTAACCTATCTAGTCATGAAAAAACTGTTCTTATATCTACTGCCTCTGGCCGGCCTGCTTTCCTGCGACCCACCTATGGAAGATAGTATAGAAACACCTATTACTGTCTGGTTTAAGGGTAACACGCATGCGCATACGGTAGTCTGCGGACATGCCGATACTTCGCCCGACAGCGTTGCCCTCTGGTATCTGGAGCAGGGTTATAATTTTCTCATTCTTAGCGAACACAATCACTTTATTGATCCGGAAACGGTGCACCTGCCGGAAAACCGTCGTTCCGATTTCATCCTCATTCCCGGGGAGGAAGTGACCGGCCGCCTGGCCATACACACGACCGGTATGAACGTCCATGGTTATGTAGAAGCACAACCCGAACGGGCGGAGGGATTGCCGAAAGAGACCAAGACCGAAATGATGCAGCACCATACGGATAGCATTCTTCAGGCCGGCGGACTGCCTATTCTTAATCATCCCAACTTCGTATCCGGTGCTCAGGCCAGCGATATCCTGCCCGTAGAGCGACTGCATATGTTCGAGTTGTACAATGGCCATCCGGATGTGCACAACTGGGGTAACGACCAGCACGCAGCGGTGGAAGTGAAATGGGACAGCCTGCTGACGGCTGGAAAATTAATTTTAGGCATATCTTCAGATGATGCCCACCAGTTTCAGACCTGGACGGAAACAACCTCCAATCCGGGTCGTGGATGGGTGATGGTGGACAGCGACGGAGACCTCAGTGCAGATGCCATCACTCAGGCGCTTGCCAAAGGGCATTTTTATGCAACTAACGGAGTGATGCTGTCGGCAGTCACACCGGAGGCAGACGTTTACCATCTTACTGTGGACAGTGCTGCTACCATCAATGCACTGCAGTCACCTTATGTAACCGGGAAACAGGAAACTACTGGAGAAGAAGGATTTTCCATCACTTTTATCGGAGAGAACGGCCGGGTACTGCAAACATCATCCCGACTCCTTGGAGAATACCGGCTCAATGGAACAGAGAAAGGATACGTACGGGCCAAAGTACGTTATACCCGTAAGCGGGATGACGGTGGATACGAAAGTTTCTTTGCCTGGACGCAACCTTTATTCCTGGATGAACGCGCGCACTTACTGGAAGGGAATGAAATTTGGGAAGCACATGCTCATACTCATTAGGAGCGTGGTGCTGGGTGTTCGGTATTTGGGCTCCAGCACCAGGTAACTAATTTACTCAAGTTGTCAGTGATCCGTGATCAGTTGTGTTGGGCTAAGCTAAAATTGAGCCAACTAACGCGAAATGGGCGGGATCAAACTGAAATCCGGGCCGATACAATTGATTTTAGGCACTTGCATGACCAACTGACAACTGGGTAACTGACAACTTGGATTAATTGAGCAATTAATCCACTTCTTCGTAATCCACGTATTCTCCGTCATCATCGGTGAGATGTCGGTCGGTGGTAGCGCGGTTGCGCAGTTCATCCTGTGGCGGCCGGCGATCCAGCGCGGGTGGCGGAGCAATGAAAAAACGGTAGATCCCGTATATGATAAGGGCGGTTAAGAGAAATTTAAACATAGGTTTTCGTTTCGGTATCGGACAAATGTACATCTTCTGCCGGCTTAATACAACAATATCGTAGGCGGTGATGATCATTACGCGGGGGCGCATGATCCCGATTCAGTCCACCGGACTTCATGCGGGATGATCATTACGCGGGGCGCATGATCCCGATTCAGTCCACTGGACTTCATGCGGGATGATCATTACGCGGGGCGCATGATCAAATGTTTACAGAATGCAAACGCCCTAATCCTTGGCAATAATTTATTACTTTTGCAGTTCGTTTTTTAAGAACCTCATTAAGTTGTTGAAAGATAATTATCTATATACTGCATGGGAGCATACAATAGACTCTATAAAATAACGGGCTGGCTGGTTTTTGCTGTAGCCTTTACCGTATATTTCTTTTCGGCAGAGAGAACGGGTAGTCTGTGGGATTGCGGAGAATTTATTCTGGGGGCTTACAAATTACAGGTAGTACACCCGCCCGGCGCTCCGCTTTTCCTTCTGGTCGGTAGAATGTTTACCTGGGTAGCGGATCTGTTTTCCGATAACCCGGAAGATATAGCCTTCGCCGTCAATCTGATGTCAGGCGTCTGTTCTGCTTTTGCGGCTGCATTTATTGCCTGGGTAACCATGATGCTGGGCCGGCTGACGCTGGTCGGTAGAGAAGAGGAGACCACTGGTGCCCAGAACATCGCTTTAACCGGTGCCGGTCTGGCTGCGGGTTTGTCCACTGCATTTGCCACTTCCGTCTGGTTTTCAGCCGTGGAAGGAGAGGTGTACGCCATGTCGACTTTCTTTACTACGCTTACCTTGTGGTGTATGATCAAATGGTATACACTGCCGGACGGGCCGAAAAATGACCGCTGGTTATATTTAACCATTTACGTGGCTGCCCTTTCAATTGGGGTTCACCTGCTGAGCTTGCTCACTTTTCCGGCTTTGGCCATGTTCTATTACTTCAAAAAGAACGAAAACCCCACCTTGCTGGGAATGGCCGGAGCTGCAGGAGCAGGCGTTCTGATCCTGGCGGTTATTCAGGAATTTTTCATCGTAGGTATTCCAACACTTTGGAGCTGGTCGGAAATGCTGATGGTAAACGGTTTGGGTATGCCTTTTCATACAGGATTGCTACCTACCTTCCTGATCATCGGCGGGATCATTGCCGGCCTGTTGATGTATGCGCATGATAAACTACAGTCCGGGACACTGTTTTACGTGCTTGCAGGACTCCTGTTTGTGATCATCGTTTACAATACCGATTTTGAAAATCATCCCGGCGATTTCCTGAGCCGCTCGTTGTTAGTGCTGGCGGTGTTGGCCGGCGGCTTATTCCATAAGAAACTTCGCGATAACCGGCAGCTCGCCCAGATGCTGGCGGTCTGCTCTTTTCTGATCGTGACCGGTTTTTCTACTATTGGTGTAGTACTGGTAAGGGCCAATGCGGATACTCCCATCAATATGAACCGTCCGAATGATGCTCTTCGATTGCTTCCTTACCTCAACCGGGAGCAATACGGGGAACGGGCATTACTGTACGGACCTGATTTTGACGCTCGTCCGGTAAGCACTGAACTACGGGATCGTTACGGACGTGTAGATGATCATTATGAAGTGACGGATTTTAAGATCGAGCCTGAATACAGTGCCCGCGACAAGATGCTGTTCCCAAGGATGGGAGACGGTACTCAGGGGCGCTCACGATATTACAAGCAATGGATGGGACTCAATCCTGACGGTCCGTTGCCGGACGGCCGACCCAACCAAATAGATAATATCAGCTTCATGATCCGGTACCAATTGGGCTGGATGTATTGGCGCTATTTTATGTGGAATTTCACCGGTCGTCAGAACGGAGAGCAGGGCTTCGAACCTTGGGACAAATCTTCCGGCAACTGGATCACCGGTATCAAATTCCTGGATGCCATCCGTCTGGGCAACCAGAGTGAACTACCGAAGACGGCCCTGGACAATAAAGCCCGAAATGTATACTATGGCCTGCCATTTCTCTTCGGACTGTTAGGGTTGATCTTTCATTTTATGAAACGACAGAATGATACGCTGGGCTTACTGGCCCTGTTTATCATTACCGGTATCGGAATTATTATCTACTCAAACCAGCCGCCACGTGAACCCCGCGAACGGGACTACGTACTGGTCGGGTCGATCTTTACTTATTGTATATGGATCGGAATGGGAGTACTGGCCTTATTCCGCCTGGCACAGAGCCGGTTGAAACTGAGCGGACCCGTGGCGGCCGGTCTGGCAGCTGCACTGGTTCTGGTAGCTCCACTGTTGATGGGTTTCCAGAATTTTGACGATCACAGCCGCCGTTTCCATAAAGCCTCCCGTGATTATGCTTCCAATTTCCTGAATTCGGTGGAGGAGAACGCCATCATATTCACCTATGGAGATAATGACACTTATCCATTGTGGTACGCCCAGGAAGTGGAAGGCATCCGGACGGATGTGCGGGTGGTGAACCTCAGCCTGATCGCGGTAGACTGGTACATTGATCTGCTGCGCCGTAAGGTAAATGATTCGCCTCCGATCAAGATGACCATCCCATCGGAAGGCTACCGCGGCAATAAGCGTACGCAGGTATTTTATTACAAAGATGCTCAGACACCTTTTGTAAACAAACCGGTAGACCTGGATCAGTTTATCAAGCTCATTGCTCAACCGCGGAAAGTACCGCTGGTGGGCGGCCGCTTTGCAGAGGGGCTCTATGAAACAGAGCAGGTATACATGCGGGTAAATAAAGAGGAGGTGCTGTCCAATGGGGTAGTGGCACCGGAAGATGCCGATAAGATCGTATCCGCAATGCCCATCAATATCCAGGGACGCGGGCAGTTGATCAAAGACGATGTGGCCATTCTCGATATCCTTTCTTCTAACCTGTGGGAACGCCCCATTTACTTTGCCGTAACCTGCCGGCCGGAGAAATTCTTTGGTCTGGACGATTATATGCAACTGGAAGGCCTGGCGCTGCGAATGGTGCCCGTCAAATCGACCAGCGACCGGATCTACGGCGTAGTGGGAAGCGGCCGGGTAGCTACCGACAAACTGTTTGAGAATATCACGGAGAAATTCCGCTGGGGTAACTTCGATGATCATGAGACTTTTGTGGATCGCAGTTACCTGCCCAGTTTGCAAAGTATGCAATTTGCTATGCGCCGGGGGGCTTTTGCGCTGTTGGCGGAGGGCAAAAAAGAGGAATCCATGCAATTGGTGGATCAGTATTTTGAGGCTTTCCCGAATATGAATTTCCCGTACGATTACCGGACCCTCACTATGCTGGACGTTTATTTCCAGGCTGGTGAATACGAACGGGCAAAGCCGTATATGGAAGTACTGGCACAGAATACGCATGACTTCCTTAAGTATATCGACTCACTGGATGAGGATACGCTGAACAGTTATGAAGGAGAATTCGGCGCGTTCTTTAATGTCATGGAACGCCTGTTGAACGAAGCGACCACTGCAGGTGATACGGAATACCGGAAGCAACTGGATGATCTTTTCCGGGATCTAAGTATGTACAGCCAGGTCAACGCGCCCAGTATGCCGCCGCCACAGGTGTTTGACACCGAGCCGGATACCGGACCGCAAACGATATCGATCGATCCGAGCGAATTGCAGGACGAAGAATAAATTGCAGGAAAAGAGTCGTTGAGACCCAAACAAGTCTCAACGACTTTCTATTTTTAGGATGCCTTGGATGGTGACGTCAGCTTTGATAATTTTCTATCGGCTGACAGATCTACGACCGTCTGAATTACAAACTTAAACGTACACAATCTCTAACCATATGTCCGTTAATAGTATTGCAATAGGTTGCGATCACGCCGGGTTCCCGTACAAGGATCTTATCATCGCTCACCTGCAGTCGAGAGGGATCGGTATACAGGATTTCGGTGCTCCTTCGGCTGATTCCGTTGATTACCCCGATTTTGCCCATCCGGTAGCGGAGGCGGTTACCTCAGGTGTAGTTGATCTGGGCATTCTACTTTGTGGAAGCGGCAACGGAGTAGCCATGACGGCCAATAAGCACCAGGATGTGCGGGCCGCATTGTGCTGGTTACCGGAAATCGCCGCATTGGCCCGGCAGCATAATGATGCCAATGCCCTGGCATTACCCGTGCGCTTTATATCGGAGCATACTGCCCTGGAGATCGTCGATGCTTTCCTGGACCATGCTTTCGAAGGTGGTCGTCATGCCCGCAGGGTAGGAAAGATTGGATGTGTTTGATATACGATGCGGTGAAGTAGCCATACCGTATTCTTAGATGAGTTGAGGTAGTACGTATCACTACTCCACCGCATCTGGCATCAATAAAACCAGATACAATATGAAACAGATATTCATTGTATTGGCCTTGTGCTGGGGGATGCTTCCGGCAGCAAAGGCACAAATGAGCTCTAGCCATATCAAGGATCAGAAGATCCTGGAAGCATCGGTGGAAGAACTGGCCCGCACCATCACTGCTGCTGATATGAAAGATCTGCTCACAGATCTGGCCTCAAAAGAGTTTGAAGGCCGGGAAACCGGTACGGAAGGGCAAAAGAAAGCTGCCCGGTATATTGCCGACTACTTCCGCAAACTGGGACTTCCGGCACTGGGACGGGACGGAAGCTATTTCCAGCAGATCAATTTCCTGTCGCAAAGCTGGGATAATATCGACCTCGAACTGGATGGTGAAGGTCTGCGCCATCTCTGGGATTACTATTCTATTCCGGGTGATAATCAGACCATGGACTGGACCGATCTGGACGAACTTGTTTTTTTGGGATATGGGATCGACGACCCCGCCTACAGTGACTTCTCGGGAGAAGATGTCAACGGAAAAGCTATCCTGGTCTATCGTGGAGAACCGAAAAATGATGATGATAAATTCCTGATCAGCGGTACACAGGAGGCCTCTGCCTGGTCGACCAATGTAGAGAAGAAACTGCAGGCTGCTAAAAAACACGGGGTTAAGGTCGTGTTCTTCATCGACGACAATTTTAAGGAAAATGTGAGTGAAGCCCGCAAGTCCATCCTTAACCGCCGTCTGAGTATGGTGGAAAAAATGCCGGAAGACCGGCAACTGGCCAATAGCGTCTATCTGTCCTCGCAGGTAGCCAAAAAAATGATCGGCACGAAATTCAAAAAAGTAGTGAAGGCCCGTAAAAAAATACAGAAGAAAGGAAAATCACGGTCCGTTAGTATTCCGGTAAACCTGCGACTGCGTCAGGAGGTCAATGAACGAAAGCTGATCGGCGAGAATGTGCTGGGATATGTTGAAGGAACCGACCCCAAGCTAAAGGATGAACTTCTGATCGTGACGGCACATTATGATCACCTGGGTAAGCGCGGTGACGACATTTATTACGGAGCGGATGATAATGGTTCCGGAACCACTACGGTACTAGAAGTAGCCCAGGCATTTGTGGAGGCCAGGTCAAAAGGATTAGGCCCGAGAAGAAGTGTGTTATTCATGTTGGTATCCGGAGAAGAGAAAGGATTGCTGGGGTCGCATTATTATGTCGAATATCCGGTCTTCCCGTTGGATAAGACCATCGCCGATGTGAATGTGGATATGGTCGGCAGAATTGACAAAAAGCATGAAGAATCCGGTAATCCGAACTATATTTACGTTATTGGTTCTAACCGGCTGAGTACGGAGCTACATCAGATCAATGAGGATGCCAATGCCCGCTACACACAACTGGAGCTGGACTATACCTACAACGCCGAAGATGATCCCAATCGTTATTACTACCGGTCGGATCATTACAACTTTGCCGAGCGGGGTATTCCGGCCATCTTCTTCTTCAATGGTACCCATCAGGATTATCACCGTACCTCGGATACGGTGGATAAGATCAACTTTGATAAAATGGAGAAGATCGGCAGGCTGGTATTCCACACCAGTTGGGAACTGGCGAATCGCGATGAGCGGATCAAGGTAGATGTGAAACCGTAGGAGATAGTTAGTTAGTCGTAAGTCCGATTTAAAACTAATAAAAGGACTTACGACTAATTGACTTATGACATAAAATAAAAAAAGGTCGATGGGACGAATCCCACCGGCCTTGTGGTTGAAAGTGAGGTTGAGGTGGACTCTTACCCCCCCGTGAGTCTACCCGCCTCACTAACTTTTTTAGGCTCTTTGGAGCTATACCGACATTTGCTGGGCAAAGTCGGCATACGCTGAGCAAGAAAGGCTTGCATCAGTATATCATTTTCGTATGAGCAAAAGCCCGGCTACCCCCCAGAAGCCAGGCTTATTGCTACATACGCAAAAAGCTTTTCCTGGTAAATACGAGCACCTGTATGGCGTAAAACCCGTATTTAAGGTTTGTGATCTGTCTTACGACGATTCGTAAAGAAAGGTTGCAAATTCAAGAAAACAAATTTGCAAATTTTCAATGCCAGATCGAATTGGTCTGTAATTAGTGGTATGTAAAAAAGGGATAACGAAACATTGGACCCGGAGATGGGCTCAATAAGTGTCTCAAAGCTCTTTTGGAAAGAAAAGTGTGTTGCCTGTTAAGTTCCTCTCAATATGGCTGCAAATTAAATAAATCTATTCGAATTTTCAATATCTATATTCTTTTTTTTCCGTTTCCTGTTAAAAAG
>JAGQXH010000960.1 GCA_020436695.1 Lewinella sp.
CGAACGCACCAGACAGTCCGTCCCTTTATTGAAACGGGGTTGCCCTGGGAACAATTTGCGGAGATCAATGAGATGAACTGGGGCGTACACGAAGGTAAAGAGAGCACTCCGGCCATGATCGAAGAGTACAATGCGATCAAATCCGAATGGGGCAATGGGAATTACGCTGCCCGTATTGAGGGCGGCGAAAGTGCAGCAGAACTGGCGGAGCGCATTCATCGGTTTGTGGATCACTTGCGTCAACGCGAAGAAGAACTGCTGCTGGTCTGTTCGCACGGCCGGGCCATGAGTGCCCTGATGTCGGTACTTCGCCGGGAGGAACTCAGGTACATGAACAAGTATATCCACCACAATACCGGCTTGTGGAAAACTCATTTCTCGGATGGTGCCTTCCACTTCGAAATTGAAAATGACACCCAGCATTTAGGGACGGTGAATGAAAAAAGGTAAACGGAACTATCCGTTAACCCCAAAACACACCTTTGAAGAAACGGACATGAGCAAAATAAAAATCACGGCGGTCAGCTATCTCAATACCAAGCCTTTGCTGTACGGCTTACTGCAACATCCGGTAGCTGAGCAGATCGATCTAAGTCTGGATATACCTTCTGTATGCGCCAAAAAACTACAATCAGGTGAGGCAGATCTGGGGCTGGTCCCCATAGCTGTACTTCCGGAGATCCCGGAGGCGGTCATTATTTCTGATTACTGCATCGGCACCAATCGAAGCGTGAAAACCGTTGGCATTTATGCCGATCGCCCCATAGAAGAGCTCACCGATATTTATCTCGATCATCACTCCCGTACTTCCGTGGCACTGACCAAAGTCCTGCTGCGCGACCACTGGCATTTGTCGCCTAATCTGATACCCGCCACGGACGGATACATACAAAAGATAGGAGGCACCGTAGGCGGCGTGGTTATCGGAGATCGTACTATTGGCCTGGAAGAACGTTTTAATTTTTTCTATGATCTGGGGGAAGCCTGGTACGACTTCCAGCATCTGCCATTCGTTTTTGCGGCCTGGGTCAGTAACCGGCCGATAGATCCTGCTTTTCTTAAAATGTTCAATGAAGCGCTGGGTAACGGCGTGCGGGCCATTCCGCAACTCATGTATCTGTTGACCACTCCCCAGCCCAGTTTTGACCTGGAAAAGTATTTTACCCGAAACATCAATTACGAACTGGATGCTCCCAAAAAGCAGGCCCTGGAGATCTTTCTCGGCATGCTGGCCCGGGAACAGAACCATCCGATATTAAAACCGCAATTTGTTCATTAACTGTTAAATAAAAGCGGGAAAGATCTGCCGACCTTTCCCGCATCCTAACATTTGCTAAGTACATTTCTTTTTTGGAGTAAAGCCTTATTTCCCGGGGTAGTAGTGCGCTGCGATCTTCCGCAACGGTTTCAATTCCCGGTACAAAAATAATGAGATACCATCCCCCATACTTCACAGGGATATCACGAAAGTATCACAGCTGTTTTCCAATTTTTCCCGCAGTGAAATATATTTGTAGAAAAAAAGATGTGTCCTCCCCTACACTTGATCATTGGCCTTCTTTGTTTTCCGGCAGTTCTTTCCGCCCAACTCCATGTACTGGTCAATTCCATTCCGGAGAATACGCCTTACGAAGCGAAGATCTTCATTGCCGGCGATTTCAACGACTGGGCTTCCGGTGATCCGGATTATCAGTTGTACAGTAATGAACTGGGAATACTGGAGTTGCAGTTACAACTGGATGCCGGCCCCATTCAATTCAAATTCACCCGGGGAAGCTGGAATACGGCCGAAGGTAATGCCGAAGGAAACTTTCGGCCCAATCGTCAATACAACTATCCCGGCGGCACTGATACCCTTTGGCTGAATATTGAAAATTGGGAAGGGGCCGTATCGGGGAATGCCAGCGGTACGGCGGTAACCAACGTCTCTATACTCAGCGAAGATTTCTACATGCCGCAACTGGATCGGCACCGGCGCATCTGGATCTATCTGCCTCCTGACTACGCCATCACCACCAAACGTTATCCGGTGATCTACATGCAGGATGGGCAGAATCTATTTGACAGAGCCAGCAGTTTCAGCGGCGAATGGGAGATCGACGAAAGCCTGAATACCCTCATTTCCAAGGGAGACAGAGGAGTCATTGTAGTGGGTATCGATGGCGGAGGAGAAGAAAGGATCAACGAATATTCTCCCTGGGTCAATCCGGAATACGGGGGAGGCCAAGGTTTGCGGTATGCCGAATTTATTGTGGAAACCCTGAAACCATATATTGACGAACATTACCGCACTATTCCCGGACCGCCCGCAACAGGGATCATGGGCTCCTCCATGGGCGGTCTGATCGCGTTGTATACCGCCCTGGAATACCAGAATGTATTCGGCCGGGTCGGCATCTTTTCTCCTTCGCTTTGGTTTTCCCCTCAATCCCTCGTTCAGGTTACCGAATCGGGAAAAGAACAAGATATCCGTTTTTATCTCATGGCCGGTAAGCAGGAGTCTTCTTCCATGTCAGCCGAGATGATCGCCTTATATAAT
>JAGQXH010000961.1 GCA_020436695.1 Lewinella sp.
CTCCTCCTGGTCAGGAGTAACATAGTAGCTACCGCCACCGAAATAAATGCTGAAAATATAGTAGTCTTTTATGGGTTCCTGCTCTTGAGCAGTAAGTACATTAAGACCGGCAAACAGGGCCCAGCAGCTTAGTAGATATCGCATCATTTGGGAGTTAAGAGCCGGAGAAAAAATAAATCAACGGCCCTCCTAAGATAATGATATCTAGTGAAATATGGATTAATTTGTCGACTGGAATGTTTTGCAGCCTACAAAAACAAAAAGCGCAAGGCAATGAACTGGGCACTGAATCCCACAATAAATCCCGTATACAGCTCTCTGGGTACATGAGCCAGGAGAATGAGGCGGGACGTTCCAACCAGTCCGGCCAGAAAAATAAACAGCATCAACAAAGAGGCCATACTCATCTCAAAGGCCCCCAGTATGGTGGAATTGATCACGAAGGAATTATAGCGGAATAATAACATAGCGATCACGGCCGTTGCCGTAAGGCCTCCCATTCCCACGGCGTGTGCACTGATCTTGGAAAAGATATTGAAAAAGAAAGCGATGAACAGGCCAAGGACCGAGCCCAGCATCAGGCTGGTAAAAACGGTGGGAATATTGCTGTTGTCCAGAAAATTGCGAAACATCCACAAATAGAACACGCCGGTAATGATGTAAGGGCCAATGCGCTCTTCTTTTGTTCTCATCTCAATGGACTGGATCAGCCCGAGAAAACGCAGCATAGCTACCGAAAAAGCGGGGATGAAGAAAGTAGATAAAAATACGCGCAGTATCAGTTCTTTACTGGTTGGATCGCTAATGCTGTTCACGCCAAAAAGATACGGATTGATCAGCAGGAGCGTTACCAACATATAGGTTACGATCAGCAACGGATGAAAGACCAGCGAAATAATATGGGCGATAGAACGAATGATCATAGTTCGACATTATGCTCGAAAAAGGCAATTGCCCCGGCGCAAAGGTAAATCCTTTTCTCCGGGAATCTTTATACCTTAGACGTAAAAGTAATTTTGACGGACTGCAACGATAAAGTTTGTATTTTGTAGCCTTAATGATGATTATCCAGTAAGAATGACCGCAGGCAGGTTTAATAGTTTACTCAGGAGATGAAGTAGAACGCACGGATGGATCTTAACGAGATATTAAATCACGAATTCACATTACCCGGTGCTTCGATTACGATTACAACAGGGCCTTTGATCTTATCTTTAGTGCTTCTGGGTGGTCTGGCTTTTCTTTATCGAAAAGTAATAAGGCTATGGCTGCCATTCTACTTCAAACGCGAGGATGTACAGGATGATGAGCAGCGCCGAACCCGCCGACTGGTACAGCTGTGTTTCCTTCTATTGGCCATTATTATTTTCATGCTTTCTACGGGGCTGGATTATCGGCTATACCTCAGCTCATCGATAAATATGGACGGGGAGACAGGCTCCGCAGAGCTGGAAAATGCAGCCCGACGCGGTATCTGGATATCTACCGTTTTATTTGCCCTGCTGCTCTTTCTCATCGCACGGCTGCTCGACTGGGTCATTTCTCACATTCTCACCCGCAATTTTTTAAAAAGGAGAGAAGCTGTACAGAAAATTGCGATCAATTTTGATCAGCCGCGTTTAGTTCGCCCGGCCCGCAGGCTTCTACAGCCGGTGATCTATGTACTTACACTGCTTTTCCTGGCCTATGTTTTCAACCTGGACATCACTTTAAAAGAAACATTCAGTATCGGTAGCGGTGAAGATGCACGAACAGTCAGCATCGCGATCACGAATATCATATCGGCCGTACTTATCCTTCTGGTTGCCCGGCTTATCAACTGGATCTTTACTGAACTGGTATTTTTCCCCTATTATCAGCGCAAAGAGATCAACATCGGCTCCCAGTATGCCATCAATCAGCTTTTCAAATACTTTCTCTACGTATTTGCCATTCTGATCGCCCTACAATCGATGAACATCAATCTGACCATTTTGCTCGGCGGTGCTGCCGCGCTGCTGGTTGGTATTGGCCTGGGGCTGCAACAAACCTTTAATGACCTGATCAGCGGCATCATTTTGCTATCGGAAAGATCGGTAGAAGTTGGTGATGTGTTGGACATCAAGGGCATGGTGGGTACGGTGCGTCGCATCGGCCTGCGCACTTCCCTGGTAGAAACCCGGGACAATATGACGATCATTGTCCCGAATTCCAAACTGATCGGTGACATGGTCACCAACTGGAGCCATGACGAAGATAAGGCGCGCTTTAAAGTGACCGTAGGGGTAGCTTATGGCTCGGATACCGCTCTGGTAAAAAAGCTACTTCTACAGGTTGCCCAGGAGCATCCAAAGGCCATGAAACGTCCGGCTCCATTCGTGCGTTTCGTCAATTTCGGTGATTCTTCGCTGGATTTCGAACTACAATTCTGGACGAAAGAATTCATTCGCATCGAAGACGTCAAAAGTGATATGCGTTTTGAAATAGACCGGCTCTTCCGGGAGAATAAGGTGACTATTCCATTCCCACAGCGGGATGTGTGGATGCGTGGAGGAG
>JAGQXH010000962.1 GCA_020436695.1 Lewinella sp.
GAAAACTGGCCGCTGGAATACTTCCGTTATAATGTCGATGATCAAAAAGAGTTTGCCGGCATTGTGCAGGACCGGGAAAAACTGCGCTCTTTTATCGTGGAAAAAGTGGGGGAAGTGGCCCTGGAGCGATCTGTGACAGAAAAAGATACGGCTGCCATGATCAGCGATCTGACTGGAGCCTATATCGATACCTACTCAAATTCGACGCCCATTGCGGGTTACGCACTGGCCTTGTATTTTTATGACTTTGACGCCGACAACTGGTTTGCCTGGGAGCGCATCCAGGAACAAACCATTGCATACTTCGACCACAACGCCAATACCTATCCCTGGTTCATGGATCTGTATTTTTTCAAGGGCTTCCGCAATCGTGGCATCATTTCACCGGGTATCGGCCCGGATGATCTGCCGGTCGTGGTCAATTGGGCCGAGCAGGCCATCACCTTTTGGGTTACAGCGCTGTATGACTGATATTTTTATCTCGTTTCGGAAATAAATGCACGATTTTGATATTTTTACAGGAATTCATTTGGAAAATAAAGCCTAACCCAGATCATTATTTCTTTTCCTGTAAAGAACCAAAAATTTTGCAATGCTTAATCTTTCCGTTATTCTAGAAGATAGTGCAAGAAGGTACCCCTCCAAAGACGCCTTCATTTTTATGGATACCCATGTGAGTTTTGCCCAGCTAAACGGAGCAGCTAATCAGGTGGCCAACGGCCTGAAGGCGCTGGGTATACAAAAAGGCGATAAAGTGGCGCTGAACTGCTTGAACCTGCCGTACTTTCCTATGGTCTATTTCGGCATATTGAAGGCTGGGGCGGTGGTGGTACCGTTGAGTGTCTTACTGAAAAGAGATGAAGTAGCTTACCATTTAAAAGATTCGGAAGCCAAAGCCTGTTTCTGCTTTGTCGGTACCCCGCAGTTGCCGATGGCGGAAGAGAACTATGCCGGATTTCAACAGATTGACAGCTGTGAACATTTCTTTGTGATCACGGCCCGTCCGGATGAGCCCTCACCGATAGCGGGTACCAAAACACTGGGTATGCTGATGGCGGGGCAGTCACCAACCTTGGAAACCGCACAGACCGGAGCGGAAGATACGGCCGTGATCATTTATACTTCCGGGACTACCGGCCGGCCGAAGGGAGCGGAATTGACGCATTCCAATTTGTTGCTGAACGCTATTCTGTCTACCAATCTATCCGATACCGACAAGGATGATACCATGCTCGTCGTGCTGCCCATGTTCCACATTTTTGCAATGACGGTACTGATGAATGCCGGGATCTATAAAGGATCGACCAGTGTCCTGTTGCCTCGTTTCGATGCAGAGGCGGTGCTGGGGCTGATGCAAAAACACAAGATATCCGTCTTCGCCGGCGTACCCACGATGTACTGGGGCCTGTTGAACTACGAAAATGAAAAATTTGACCTGGATGAAATTTCCCAAAACCTAAAGGTTTGTGTATCCGGAGGTGCTTCTCTGCCGGTAAAAGTGTTGGAAGACTTTGAAGCCAAATTCAGGGTACAGATCATCGAAGGATACGGTATGTCGGAAGGATCGCCGGTAGTTACTTTCAATCATATGGACGTGGGGCGGAAACCGGGCAGTATCGGCACTCCGGTATGGGGTGTAGAAGTGAAGGTAGTGGATGAAGATGGTCATGAAGTACCGGTGGGTGAAAAAGGCGAACTGGTATACCGCGGGCATAACGTCATGAAAGGGTATTACAAAAAACCGGAAGCAAATGCCGAAACGCTGAAAAACGGCTGGTTGCACTCCGGAGATGTGGCCATCATGGATGAAGACGGATTTTTCTATATCGTCGATCGCACCAAGGATATGATCATCCGGGGCGGACTCAATGTATATCCGCGGGAAGTGGAAGAAACGATGATGAAACACGAGGCCGTATCCATGGTAGCCGTGATCGGTGTGCCGGACGAGGAAATGGGGGAGGAGATCAAGGCCTGTGTGGTGCTCAAAGAAGGATATGCTCTGACCGAAGAAGAATTGAAGGCCTGGACCAAAGATCACATTGCGTCCTATAAATATCCGCGCGTCATTGATTTTGTGGATGCGCTGCCAATGAGCGCTACCGGCAAAATATTGAAGAAGGAATTACGTACTATGGTGAAGGGGTAGGTTTTGTGTTGAGGTGCCGAAGTCAACAGAGCACATCAACACATGAGCACCTGCGGGGCGCCATAAAGTTTTAACGAGTAAAAGCGCCAAAAAGATTTGGCAATTAAGTTCATTGAAATATCGTCAGATTAAACAGGTTATCGGCATTGAATCGTAGATCGACAAAAGTATTGATGATGTTCTGATCTCGATCCATGCACAACCAGGCTATTTGTTGAGGATCAAACTTGAGCAAGACGACTTTATGTTTATGAGCCCACCCGACTTGGAAAGGTCGCCCATACAAGGAAATGGTTCCTGAAGAACTGACCTTCCTGGGATACACGACCTGAGCCAGATGCTGGTGAGCTCTGGTAATGTCAAAATGGGCTTGCTCCAATG
>JAGQXH010000963.1 GCA_020436695.1 Lewinella sp.
AATACCGGGACTTCTCCCGGCACTTTGACCTTAATCACGGATCAGAAGTACAGCAGGAGTTACGGAGCGGCTTTAACCGGCTCAATACTGCTTTCCAGCAGATCAGTAAAGAAAAAGAAACCCAATACCGCTACCTGGAAAAAATGCTGAGTCTGATCGATACGGGTATGCTTGCCTACGAGATAGAAAGTGGAGCGGTCAGCTGGATGAACGCTACCTGGAAGCAAATGCTGTTGTTGCCCCATCTCAAACAATTGCACGGACTGGAAAAGCGCAACGAAAAGCTCTACCGGGAAATACTGGACCTCAAGGCCGGAGAAAGCCGCATCGTTCGCTTGCAGGTTGAACAGGATACGTTTAAGGTCATGCTGACGGCTACGGTATTCATCACTGAAAACAAACGGTATAAACTGGTCGCCTGCAAAAATATCAGCGATGCCCTGGATGCCACGGAGTCCAAAGCCTGGCAACAATTGTTGAATGTACTGACCCATGAGATCATGAATTCCATTGCGCCGATCTCATCGCTGGCAGATACTTTGAAAAAGCAGCTACAACAGGCCACCCCTTCGTTACTCCTGAAGGAAGCGGGTATCGACGATCTGGAATTGGGGATCGATACGATCCAAAAACGCAGTGAAGGATTACTGAAATTTGCTCATACCTACAGTCAGTTGAATAAACTGACCCAGTTGAAACGGCAAGACGTGCCGGTCTTCAGTGTATTGGAAAGCATCGGCCAACTAATGGCTCCGACCCTGGAGCAGAAAAAGATCGAATGGGAACTCATTCTGAAGGACCCGGAACTGAAACTGGAAGCAGACGTCAATTTACTGGAGCAGGTACTGATCAATCTGTTAGTGAATGCGATGGAAGCCGTGAAGGGGCAAATGAATGCCCGTATCGTCTTATCTGCGTTTCGCTCGGCTCAGGGCCGCGTTATTATCAAGGTAGCCGACAACGGTCCCGGAATACCGGAGGAACTATGGGAAAAGATCTTCATTCCCTTCTTCAGTTCCCGCAAGAACGGGTCCGGTATCGGTTTGAGCCTGTGCAAACAGATTATGTTGTTGCACAAGGGCAATATCCAGGTACAGTCGGTGATGGGAGAGGGGACTGCTTTTTTGCTTTATTTTTAGAATGGTCAATACCATCAACCATTCACACTAACGGCTTTTTTCTGAGCAATCAGGGCCAGTTCCGTTGCCAGGAAGCAGTGGTCCTGGGGCATGGCCGTTTCGGTGCGGTGCACGACATCACTGACCAGGTTTTCACCGTAGGGCGCATGTACATTGGAGCAATCGAAATACTTGGTTTCCTTTTGATTGACCAGGAAGAGGTGATTCCCTCCGCTACGGCCTGTAATATCTATGTATTTCCGCATTTCAATATAGCCGTCCGTGCCCAAAATAAAGGTTCTGCCGTCGCCCCAGGTGGCTAGCCCCTCAGGCGTGAACCAGTCGATGCGAATGTAACCCGTAGCGTGATCACTTCGTACGCTCATGTCGCCGAAATCGGCTAGTTTTGGATATTGGGGGTTGTTGAAATTTGCGATTTGCGAAAAATTGACCTTTGCCTGCCGGGAGTTGGTATAGTAAAGAAACTGATCGCACTGATGAGAGCCGATATCACACAGGATACCTCCGGCCAGTGCAGGATCGAAAAACCACTCAGGACGGGATTGGGGGCGCATCCGGTGCGGACCGAGCCCGATGGTTTGAACGACCTTGCCGATCGCGCCGGCCTGTATCAGTTCTCCCGCTTTGACCGAGGCGGGGTTTCCCAGTCGTTCGCTGTACATGATGGAATAGATGCGCTTTGTTTCTTTCTGCACTTTCTTTACCTCCTTCAATTGCTTCAGCGTGACAATTCCGGGCTTGTCGGCCAGATAATCCTTACCCGACTTCATCACCTTTATGCCGAGTGGGGCCCGTTCGACGGGAATACCGGCACTGGCTACCAGCTGAATGGAAGTATCTTCAAGGATCTCGGCTTCGCTTTTTGCTACCTTAACATCAGGATAACGTTTGGTAAAAGCCTGTAACAAGTCGGGCTCTTTGGCATATACTGCTACAAGGGTCCCTCCGCCGCCTAATAAAGCCCCCACCATACCGTAAATATGTCCATGATTAAGACCTATGACCGAAAATCGGATCGATTCTTTGGGCGGCGACCGCTTTTTCGGTGGTAAGACAATGACTTCGGGCCGGGCCGTACTGTGCAACTCATGTCCAAATAGATCAAAAGGGAACATGCCGGCAAATGCTATTCCCGAAGCCGAAGAGAGGGATTGTCTTAAGAAATTACGTCTGTTTGCTTCCATCTTTATCAAGTGTATTTTATCCGGATACACCTAAAAATAAGATAATATTTTTACCACTGGACGAATGGACATTGAGACTTTTGGATTAATCCCAGCCTCCAAACATCCCAACATCCCAACATCCAAACATCCAAACATCCCAACATCCAAACATCCAAACATCCAAACATCCAAACATCCAAACATCCAAACATCCAAACATCC
>JAGQXH010000964.1 GCA_020436695.1 Lewinella sp.
CCACAGGAAATCTGTTTTTTACCACACAACAGGCAATCAACAATTTCGCAACCAACTATCCCTCCTGTACCACAGTGAAAAAGATTACTATCAAGGGAGATGATATTACTGACCTAAGTGGCCTGAGCAACATTACCCAGATCAACGGAACATTGCACATATACGAAAATCCTGCCCTGGAAAGCCTGAGCGGCCTGGAGAATCTAACCACGATTATCAGTACATTATGGATCAATGACAATGCATTGTTGCAGGATCTCGACGAACTGGCCGGGGTGGAAACGGTCGGCAATGTATTCAATGTATCCTCCAACCCCAACCTGACCAGTATCAGCGGGCTGTCCGGATTAATATCTATCGGTAGTAATTTTGATGTTCGTTATAACGATATGCTCCCTTCGCTGGCCGGACTGGAGCAGCTCGAATCGGTAGGAGGAAATCTGACGATCGGTGGAGCTGCCCTCAGTAGCATAACGGCTCTCAATAATCTGACTTCGGTGACAGGAGAGATCTTCATTTCCAACACAGCCCTGAGCAGCTTATCCGGAATTGGCCATATCAATCCGTCCGGGATTACCAATGTAGACATTCAACGCTCCAGTGGATTGACCCAATGCGAAGTAGCCAGCATTTGTGCCTACATCAGTAATCCGGCTAATCCGGCTGTTTTCAATCTCAACGGAGTGGGATGTAGTACAAGGCTGGAAGTAACTTATGCCTGCGAGGCTTTGCCGGTAGAACTGGCAGACTTCGGATACCACCTTGCGGATGGCATCGTGGTTCTGAATTGGCTGACCGTTTCGGAACTGAACAACCTGGGTTTTGAGGTGGAATACGCCAAAGATGGCCTTCACTGGCAACAGATCGGATTTGTAGAAGGATATGGCACTACTACGGATATTCATCACTATGAATTTCCTCATTACGGATCTAGCGAAGGAACAAACTACTATCGGTTGAAGCAATTGGATTATGACGGTAAATATGAATATAGCAATATACTAAGCGTTTCCCTCAATAGTCAGTGGGAACAGGGCGCGTGGATACTATATCCTAACCCGACTAAAGGTGAATTAACGGTAAACGGTGACCTTAGCGATCTCCCCTTCGTCCGGATCATGAACAATTCCGGTGTATTGATCCGGGAATTTGCACTAAGTGAACCAAGGGTCGACATCTCCGATCTTCCTGAGGGGATGTATATTTTTACTTTCAATAACGGCCGGGAGATAGTCACGCGACGAATTCTGAAAGATCGCAGATAAATCCAGCAGATAGTAACTTTTTGCGGGTCAGCCAAATATAATTACCGGGCACTGATCACTTCTGTATAGCAATTACAGAAAGGAAAGGCCCGGAATTTATTTTTCTCATAAGTTGTTGATTCTGCCGGTAAAGACTAATTTCAGCTTACATACCCAGCTTTCTTAGGATCGAAGCCCACAATTTCCTGAATCCCGGATTATAAGCCAAGGTTTTTAACAGGAGTTGCAACAGATCCCAGATACAGGTAGACTGACACCTTGAATTCACTAGTTAAAAAATGCCATGACCCGCTTCCCGTTTATCTACTTTCTGCTCATGATCAGTATGCTGCCCGGTTTTGTATCCGGACAGCAGGCTGAATCCGTCCCTGTAGCTACTCTATTTGATCAGTTGTACACCGCCGATACCACCGCTATTGAGGTAACGATCAGTACGGATCTGGGGCGTCTTTTCCGAGACCCGGATCGCTCGGAATATCAGGACGCCGAGGTGAAATTTAGTCTGTCCGGACAATGGCAAGACGAACTGACCGGCAAGATCCGACTCCGGGGGAACATGAGACGGGAGGTGTGCGGTATCCCCCCACTTAAGATCAAGTTCAGAAAACAGGATATGAATGAGCGCGGCTGGTTGCCACACAATGACCTGAAGCTGGTTTTGCCCTGCCGGGATAATCAACCGAGCCTGCAGAATCTTATGGCAGAATATGTGGCCTATCAGATGTTCGAGCAGATCGCTCCGGTCAGCCTGCGGGTCCAGATGATCCGTTTAAGACTGGTAGATAGCGACGGTAACAAGAAGGATGAACTGTATACTGCTTTTATAATTGAACCGATAGAGACCCTGGCGGCTCGTTTCAACCTAAAGGAAGTGGAGCGCGATACGTACCGGGAATCTTTTCTGGAGAAGGAAGAGTACCGAAAGATGGCCTTTTTCCAGTACATGATCGGCAATACCGACTGGAATATATATAATCATCACAATCTGTACTTCCTGGCCGGAGATCCTTACCAGCGCATGCTGGCCATACCTTATGATTTTGATTATTCCGCTATCGTAGGCACCGGCTATGCGATCCCGTATGAAACCCTGCCGATCAAATCCGTTTCCGAACGTCTTTACCGGGGCCTGAAATGCGAGGAGTCCGAAGCACTCGAACTGATCGAGGAATTTGCCGCCAGGGAAAACGCCATCATTAATACCGTCAATGCGCATCCGCTTCTTAAAGAGAGTAAAAAGAAGGAGATGCTTTCCTATCTG
>JAGQXH010000965.1 GCA_020436695.1 Lewinella sp.
CCAATTCTGCACCACCAGCTCCGCCGGTTTGTCATAGGGCGTAAATCCTACGGGATTTTGTTTTTGATAATCCAGATAACTGGGCCATTTCCAGATAAACAGACCTTTGATCCATTCCTTATCCGCTATACCCTCAAACAGGACTTCGTAACACAGGCGCTGACATTCCGGATTATAAGCCCGGTCGCCGGCTTCAGCGTGCGGATTTTTCCAGGTCTGATCCACACTGCGAAAACCCACTTCGGTGAAGACAAGCGGTTTTTGGAATTTCTTGCTTACTGCTTCCGCTTTTTTTAACACTTTTGCAAAAGCGTCTTCCAGTTCTTTCTTGGAAGGTCTTTCTCCGTTACTCAGGGGGTAATAGCAGTTGAGCCCGATAAAATCCAGTTCATCCCAAAAAGCCAGTTGTTCGAATTCCTCCCCCCAGTTGGCGGCATAAGTAATGGGGCCGGAATACAGGCCGCGAATACGACGGATCATACTTCTCCAGGCATCCGGATGAGTGCGGGTGGCAATGGAAAATTCGACACCCACACAGAAGGTATCAAAATGACGCATCTCCGCCAGCAGCGCATAATGGCGGATCCAGCGATAGTAGTATTCAAAAAAGTCGACCCAGGCAGTCTCATCCGGCATGGAAACTTCTCCCGGCCAGGCACTTGATACCCAGAGCTGCGGTTTGAGTAGCGTATACATGCCCAATTGTTGTGCCTGAGCGTGCGCGTAGATCACTGATTCATCATTTTCAGAACCTGCCCCGTGATGCACGCTAAGGAAACCCGCCTGATGCGCATCCCGCTGAAAGCCATAAGGAACAATGGCGACGGCATTGGTGCCCAACTGACCAAGTTTTGCCAGCGAGGCTGCGGAATGACTGGAACCGTATCCATTGTAGATCTGATAGCCTTCGTGCGCAAAGTTAAAACCCCGGTAATAAGGAGGAGTACGTTGTTGGTACATCTCCGGATGAGCGTCTATCGGCGACAGGTAATGATGCCAGCCTTCTTCCAGTGCTTTAATATCCGGCTCCGGGCTCCATTCCCGGTATTGTGACAGGAATTCATCCCTTCCCAGGTTTTCAATCAGAAAGTTGACGAAAGAACCGGCCGCAGCGGTCATCACGAGGGGGGATTCTTCCCGGAACATTTTATTGTCAAGCAGCTCGGAAAGCGGCGGGAGGTTGCCGGAGTTGAGCAGGCGGGCCGACCAGAAATCGGCACCGCGTGTTTCCCACCTGGGATCAAAATGAGCCGCCAGTCCCTGTTCCAGTGCTACCCGGTCGGCTTCCCCCAGCAGATCATGAATGATCAGAAGGATATCCTGTAGGCTGTGCTGACCACTGAAGGTTTCGTTGACTACCACGTGGACCTCTCGTTGTTCGGGCACAGTATGTCCTTCCTGAGTATTGAGTAGTCGAAGCCCCTTATCTTCTATAGTGGGGTAGAGGAAATATTCGATGGGTGCGAGTTGTTGATCTGGGCTGCAAAAATCGACAATCTGGTGGAGTTGCTTTTCACAATCGTCGGCAAGCTGTTGCAGGAACGGTTCGCCCAGGTTGGCCAGATCATAAAAATGGTAATGATCGGTTTGGAGTTCTGTAGCCGTTTTCCGGGAAAAGTCAAAGTGATTGTCTGGATCAAAAGTCCAGGTGTGATCCTGGAAATTGCCGCGAACGATCACCTCTTTATCCTGATAGATCTCGTATCCCCAGCTGCGCCAGAACATATTACCCCAGTCAGCAGGTCCTTCTTTGGGGAATTGGGCCAGAATGGCATCTGTGCTATTGCCTCCGATCAGAAATAATGGTGTCGGACTGTCGGGATTGGGATAGAGGAATAAGCGGAAGGAAAGATCAGACTGATCATAACGCTCTCCGTTAAAAGTAAAATAATCATCATACAACTGGAAAGGAAGTTTTTTCAGCAGCGCCTGTACCTGTGGATCGTGGAACTGTCGGCCGAGGATCAGCAAGGGAATATTCCTTAATTCATCTGCGGTAATGCCGGATTCAGCCTTAATATTGATGGTCCAGTCTTCCGGGAAACCTTTTTTGAGCGATTGTATCAGATTGGTGTATACACTGGATGCAGCACTCTCGCTGTGCACCAGGCGAAGTGTCTTTTCCTGACGCAGATTCCAGGCCAGATCACGCCGGCTGAGACCATCTTCTTTTCCGGACGGACTTTGCGATAAGAAGGGAGGAGTAGGGGATTCGGTTTGGCAAACAAAAGCCCCCAAAAGTGCCCAGAGGCACAGGACAGTCAGGATGGATCGGATCATGTCTTTAACTTTATTGAGTATCCGGTACTGGGTTTTGGAGCTGAAGCCTGTAATATTCGACCTTGCCGGCCCTTTTTTGAGCTTGTCGGTATCCGATGTCAGCTACACTATAGTTACGTTATCAAAGTTAAGACTTTGGTGGGATATTTCATTCAGAAGCCCGGATAGCTAGAGTTTAAGTCCAATAAAAAAATAATTCGTGGCGCTTTGTCACAAAAGATAGTTAATCTATAGTTGTGGCTTCT
>JAGQXH010000966.1 GCA_020436695.1 Lewinella sp.
AATTTGACAAAAATCTGGTAGTGACTCCCAACGGGGACGGGAAAAACGATCTACTGGTCTTTCCGGAGTTAGCTCTCTTCCCGGAAAAATTTAAGAAGAACAATATCGTCATATTCAACCGTTGGGGTGATGTGGTCTTTAAAGCAGCTCCCTATAATAATGATTGGGATGGCACCAATATGCGGACGGGTCAGATATTGCCCTCGGGCACCTATTACTACATATTGAGGTTGGCATTGGGAGATGCCAGGATTAAGCAGGGACAGATTACCATTTTGAAATAGAGCCGGATAAAAGGCTGAAATTTCCTAGATCCACAAAAGTGATAATTATGAAAGTTTTATTTGTTTTTTTCTTCGTTTTGTGCTGCTTTTTGCAAAATACTGATGCACAGGATAGCGTGCCGGAAAAATTTTCTTATCAGGCGGTCGCCCGCAATGCCGATGGGCTTCCACTAGCGGACCAGACCATTAACATCCGATTTCAAATATTTAGGGGAGGAGCCAATGGGACTACGATCTATTCGGAGACGCATCCGGGGACCATCACCAATGAGTTTGGACTGTTTACTTTACAGATAGGAGGAGGGACGAATGTTTCGGGGAGCATCGCATCGATCGATTGGAGTGCATCCAGCTATTTTTTGTCGGTTGCCATTGATATCAACAACGGTTCCGATTTTCAGGAAATGGGTACAACGCAGATTCTTCCTGTACCCTTTGCATTACAATCATTAAAATCTGACCAGGCCACCCGGGCCGATCAGGCAGCGAGTGTGCAATTCTCCACTCTGAGAACGGAATACTACCACGTCGGTTGTTCGGAATTTATTGCCCGGAACAATTATGAGGGAAGCTGGTCCTTGCACGGTGATCAGGAATACGGGAATTTTACCGGTATAACCGGTTCCTGGCGCGCTTTTGCTACCGTACATCTACCCCACGAAGCGACGGTGACGGAAATACGGGTCTACTATGTAGATGCCAGTTCTGAAAACTTAAAGGTTTATTTTAGAAAAACACCTTCCAATGGAATTTCTGGCAACGTTTTAAACATCGGATCGGTAACTTCGAAGGAAACGGATAGCCCTTCCCAACCCATTGCCCGACAAATGTCTTTTAATCCCGATGAAGTTATCGATAACGCAAATTACCGTTATACGCTCATTTTTGAAAGTGCCGAAAACTCGAATAATCACCGGCTTTACAACGTGAGGATCAGGTATACGATCGATGGCCTTTAAAGGATAAAAAAGGTCGTTCTAAAGGCTTTGAAAATTTCGCACACCATTTTGACCTGTCAGTGGTTAATTTTCCGTTCGGTTCGGATTTTTTTCAGCCGTTTTAATTGGATAAGATAAACGGCTGTCAGCCCAACCGTCAATAGCGGATACAGCATGCAAAAGAGGAGCGTGTTGATCTCGTAGTAAGACAGATCGAAAATGTTGGCCAGGTTGATGATGAAATCCGTGCAGTAAACATATATTGCATTGATCAGGTGTTCCATTTTCTTTTATTCTTTTTTTAGTCTCCGTATTTCTATTTGCATACTTATCGATCGTATCAGAAGGAAATACAATAATAAAGGGATGAGGATCACCAAAAAGATAATATTAGCCAAGCCATAATCTCCGGTAGCTTTGAAGGTATTAATGATGCCAAAGTAGATGGGATCAATTTCGTCAAAATAGGGCTTAGCTAATTTGACATGGTGCTGTTTGCAATACTCCGTATCGTTATGACAGCCCCATGTACATTTTTCTTCCAGTCTCCTGGCCGGATTTATGGCTGTAACGTCTTGTATTTTGTAGCTTTTTTCGGTGGTCTTTAATCTCGTTATTTCATTGATTGCAATCATGCAGATGAATGGTAAAAGCAAAATGGATAAGTATAGTAGTCGCTTTTTCATTACTTCTGTTTGAACATTAAATCCCCGCATTAGCAGCGGATCACTATTTTTGTGTAAAATCCATCACCGTCCTGCCATCATAACGAAACAGCCTACCATAATTTCCTCCAAACCAGATATTACCGGTGGCATCTTCGGTAATGAACCTTATCTTTTCAAAGGTTTGTCCATCCTGAGTAGTAAAGGTAGTGAAAGATGGAGACCCTTCCTTTGGATTACAGATACACAACTTTCCCCGGCCACTCCCCAGCCACAACTTTCCGTTGCGGTCTTCAAAAATGCCGATCACGTTTGAATTACAAAGACCATCCGGGGTATTGAAACGAGTGAAACTATTTCCATCATAACGGTCCAATCCTCCGTCTCTGTTGCCGAGCATGCCGAACCAAAGGTTACCTGCCCGGTCCTCAAGGGCAGAAAATACCATGTCGTCACTAAGTCCGTCAGCCGGCATGAAATGAGTGAAAGCAGTGCCGTCGAAACGGCTTACCCCTCCATGGGTCATGGACGTAAGCCAGATATTGCCCGAGCGGTCCTCGATAATACTCTGGATGACATTGCGATGGAGACCGTCATCATATGTCGCCCCTTCCTGCTGCAAAAAACTGGT
>JAGQXH010000967.1 GCA_020436695.1 Lewinella sp.
TGAATGGCTTTTATGGCATCGCCCGTGGTATAGCCAGGAGCCGGTAAGCCTCTGATCGATGCCGAATTATAGAGATTGAAACGCGTGCTCTCATTGGGCCCTTGGGTCTCTTTGTATTTCATGAAAGCCGAATAGGGTACCATTTCCCCATCTTCATTTTTCACGAAGTATTCGTCCAGATCAGATATAAACCTTCGGTATTGGGGAGCGGCCTGTGTATACACTTTGAAAAAACGGCCGAACCGGATGAACCCCTGCTCATAGGTACTGCCGATCAAAATGTTCAAATTTTCCATGGCATCCCCGATAGATACCCCTTTTTGCATGGCTGCCTGGTTATCAAATTCCAGTTCATATTGCGGATAATTGGCAGCATAGAAGGTGAAGAGCCCGGTTAGCTCTTTTCGCTCCCTTAGTGCGTTCAGAAAATCCTGGTTGATCTGGTCAAATTCATGATAATCCGTAGCATCGGTTTTGTCCAACATCCGAAGGGAGAATCCGGCCGATGAACCAAATCCCGGTACGGCAGGAGGTTCGAAATATTCGATGACCGCTCCCAGATCGCGGGTCTCTGCTTCCAGTTCTTCGATAATTTCAAGCACATCCTTATCCCGTTCTGACCAGGGTTTAAGGTTAATCAGACAGGTACCGGCATTAGAACCCCGTCCTTCAGTCATGATCTCATATCCGGCCAGCGAGGTGACGGATTCTACGTCTTTGACCTCCTCCGCAATTTTTTGCAGTTGCCTGGCTATATTATTGGTCTGTTCCAGGGTAGTGCCTGGAGGTGTCTGGATAATGGCGTAAATGGTTCCCTGATCTTCACTGGGCACAAAACCGGCCGGTAGGATCTTATTAGTGTATACCAAGCCAAAGATGAATAAGATCAGTACACCAAAGGTGACCAGCCGGCGAGCCACAATTTTATTGAGTACCGCTACGTATCCTCCGGTGATTTTTTCAAAAACACGGTTGAAGCCGTCAATAAATCGGTCAAACCAGGATTTTTTGCGCTTGCCGTGATGATTCTTGAGGAACATGGCACAGAGTACCGGTGTTAAGGTCAGTGCTATCACCCCTGAGATCACGATCGAACTCGCCATAGTGATCGAGAATTGTCGATAAAATACCCCGACCGGTCCGGTCATAAAGGCGATCGGAACAAAAACGGAAGTCATCACCAGGGTAATGGCAATGATGGCTCCACTTAATTCCCCCATGGCCGCCTGGGTTGCTTTATAAGGCGTGATGTCCGGGTCTTCTTCCATTTTGGCATAAACGGCCTCCACCACTACAATGGCGTTGTCCACCACGATACCAATGGCCAGTACCAGGGCAAAAAGAGTGATCAGGTTGATCGACATGCCAAATAGCTGGATAAAGAAAAAAGCCCCGACCAGGGATACCGGCACGGCAAGTATCGGAATGAGGGTTGCTCGCCAGTCTCCCAGAAAAATAAATACGACCAAAGCCACCAGGATAAACGCATCCCGAATGGTGTGGGTCACTTGTTCGATGGAGGCATCCAGGAATTTCGACACATCGTAGCTGTACTGATAGGAGATCCCAGCCGGAAAATCTTTTTCCAGTTCCTTCATTTTCTCTTTAACGGCCTCAATTACTTTACTACCATTACTCCCGAGGGTTTGTTTCAGTACGATGGAGGAAGAAGGCTGGCCATCTAAATTGGAATAAATGTCAAAAAATTCACTACCCAATTCAATGTCGGCGATGGAACCGAGTTTGACCTGTTGTCCTTCCTCGGTACTTTTCATGATGATGTTCTCGTATTGCTCTACCGTATTGTACCGCCCCGCATAGTTGAGTACATATTCTTTGGATTGAGCGGTGATGCCCGAGCTTTGTCCGAGTCGCCCCGGACGACCGACAAAGCTCTGTTCTTCCAGTGCTTCCATCACCTCTTCCGCCGAGATCTTATAGGCGCGCATCCGGTCTGGTTTCAGCCAGATACGCATGGCGTACTTTCGGGCACCAAGTATCTCTGCCCGGGCAATACCGTTTATCCGTTGGAGTTCCGGGACGACCTTGGTGTATGCATAATTGTAGAGAAACTTCTCGTCAAGACTACTGCCTTCTTCGCCGGCCAGGTTGACATATAACAACATACTGGGTTGGATAGGATGAACCTGCACTCCTTCACGCTGTACCAGGGGAGGTAAATTCGGCATGACCTGATCCACCCGGGTCTTAACCTGTACCATAGCCTGGTTAGGATCAGTACCGGGTTCGAAGATCACCCGAATGGTTCCCTCTCCTGCACTGGTAGCATCCGAGGCAATATAACGCATACCCGGCACGCCGTTGATGGCGGTTTCCAGAGGAATGATGGTCGACTTTGTCAATACATCTGCACTGGCGCCGGGATAAGCCACAAATATGTGGATCGTGGTAGGAGCTATAGAAGGAAACTGTGAGATGGGCAACTGGAAAAGGGCCAGTAACCCCACAAAGACCGTAGCTATCGATATTACTATAGCCAATACCGGTCTCT
>JAGQXH010000968.1 GCA_020436695.1 Lewinella sp.
ATTCAGTACCTTCTTCAGACGCGATTCCTGTCGCGAGGTGGCTCGGCGAATAATCTGAAATTCATCTTCTGCGTCCGGATAGTCCACAACGATATTGAACAGAAATCGGTCGAGCTGGGCTTCCGGCAACGGATAGGTTCCTTCCTGCTCAATCGGGTTCTGGGTTGCCAGTACGAAGAAGGGCGTGGGCAGCGGATGACGTACCCCGCTCACCGTTACGGAACGTTCCTGCATGGCTTCCAGCAGGGCCGCCTGCGTTTTGGGAGGCGTCCGGTTGATCTCATCCGCTAGTACGATGTTGGCGAACAGGGGGCCTTTATTAAAACGGAAATGCCGGTCTTCATCCAGGATCTCTGAGCCGGTGATGTCCGACGGCATCAGGTCCGGGGTGAATTGTATACGCTTAAATTCCAGATCGAGCACATCGGCGATGGTACTCACCAGCAGGGTTTTGGCCAGACCCGGTACCCCTACCAGCAGACTGTGTCCGTTACTGAATAATGAAATGATAACGGCTTTAACTACTTCATCCTGGCCGACAATTACTTTTCCTATTTCGTTTTTGAGGTTCTGATAAGACTGTGCAAGTGCGTCAACTGCCTCTACATCCGAATTAAAGTTCTGCATGATATGTGTTTTGTATAAGAGACGGAGTAAAAATCAAGGGAACAAATTTAGGTTTTTAATATTTTGCTAAACCACTAAGCAAACGAAGTGGTTTAGCAAAATATTAAAAACCTCTTACAGAATTTGCTCTCTTGATTTCCGTCGAGTAACCAAGCCCGCAATTTCCTAAAAATCCACTGATTTTTGGGCAAGTTCGGGTATTAAATAAAGGGTAGGAATTCAAAGATTGGTTTGTTCCGGCAAAATAAAAGAAGATTTTTACTTACCACCTATTGGAAACGGAATAATTTAGGTTTTGTTGCGAATATATGGAGGTGACGAGGAAGATACCTGGGCAGTAGGATATCGGGACAATTGGAGGTTAGGATGTTGGGAGGTTAGGACGTTGGGACGATAGGACGTTGGGACGATAGGACGTTGGGACGTTGGGAGGTTAGGACGATAGGACGTTGGGACGTTGGGAGGTTAGGACCTTTGGACCTTGGGACGTTCAAAAATAGGAATTTGGTGAAACCGGATACCGTCTTATGTTCTTCATCCCTATATCCAAACGTCCCAAGGTCCAAAGATCCTTTCTACTGCCCCAGCGCCTTGATCAACATCCCACTCTGTACCGTATCGCCCAGTTGCATACCGTTGACGATCGACATCTCTTCCAGGCGATCTTTCGGCACACCGAATGAAGTCAGTGCATTTTGCAGCGTCGTCGTCTGACTGACGGTACGGATACGGATACGATCCGGTTGGCGATTCAGTTTGTCCGGGTCACTCAGAGAGCGGAAATTACGGATCACATTGGTGAAGCGCGGTTGCCAGGTAGCAAAATCCGTAGTCAGGGAAAGCCCCATCAGGCGGTACACTGTTCCGTTATATTGAATGAGGCCGATGTGGAGCCGGATCTGCTGCTGTTGTTGAGTCGTCTGCTGATCCTCTTGAACGATATCGGCTACCATTTCGATGGCCGGCAGGCCGTTTATGGTAGTTTCTTTTCTATCCAGCACATTCAGACTATATTGTTCAATAGTCTGGGTGGCGGCAGTTTGCAGATCCTGTCCGCCCAGATTGAGGATCATCATGGCCTTACCGTTCTTTTCGGCCATGGCGAATTGCGAAGGCGAGTTTTGCGTTTGCCAGCCCGTAGGTACCGGGAACTGGAATTTCAGTTCCGGATGATAGAAATTATCGTTTTCAACGAAGCCCTGACGGGGATCTTCACCGTACACAATGCCGTCGATCATGCGCAGATAGGAATCGCGGTTCACCTTGTACTGTTTGCCCTGCGTTTTGGCCTGCCATTCGGTAGCCATAGCTTCCACCTTCTTATTCCGGTCTACTGGATCGGGGTGAGTGGACAAGAAGGTAGGTACCCTGCCTTCAGCGCCACCACTCAGGCGATCGAGGGTACCGAAGAAATCGGCCATTTGGTGCGCATCATAGCCGATGGTAGAAGAGTATTCCACACCGAGTTTATCGGATTCGCTCTCGTGATCACGGCTATATTTCAGGAAAAGAAGCTGAAGGGCCTGACTGGCAGACTCTCCCATCTGAGCCAGTTCCGGTACAGCGATCATGCCTACGATCAGACCAAGAGACCCCAGAGTCTGAGTCGTCTGCTGCCGCACGGAGTGACGAGCTGTTACGTGGCCGATCTCATGACCAAGTACGCCTGCAAACTCCGCTTCATTATTAAAATGAGCCATAATACCCCGGGTAAAATAAACGTACCCACCGGGAATGGCGAATGCGTTAACCACCGGAGAATCCACCACCTTAAATTCAAAATCAAGCTCCGGGCGATGTGAGATGGCTGCCATCTCCTTTCCTTTTTCATTGATAAATGCCTGTAGCTTATCATCCGGATACAGGCCGAATTCAGCTACCACGG
>JAGQXH010000969.1 GCA_020436695.1 Lewinella sp.
CATCTCAGTTTAGATGTAGAGGTGAAGGCTTCCGGTGATCAGTTGATCGAACGGCTACGGGCCGACGGCCATACCGTAGAAGCGGTTGATTTTGAATATCTTGACTATATTATTCCCGCCTATTATGTGCTGACTACGGCGGAGGCTTCTTCCAACCTGTCCCGTTATGACGGCATTCGTTACGGTTATCGTAGCCACCAAGCAGAAGACCTGATGGAAACCTATAAAAAATCACGGACGGAGGGCTTCGGTACGGAGGTTAAGCGCCGGATCATGTTGGGCACTTTTGTATTGAGCGCCGGCTATTATGATGCCTATTATACCCGTGCCCAGCGGGTACGCCGGGTGATCAAGGAGAAAACGCTGGCTATTCTGGAGCAATATGACTTTATTTTGCTGCCGGCCGCGCCGGGCACTGCCTGGAAATTGGGGGATACCATCGACGATCCCGTAGCCATGTATCTGCTGGATATTTTTACGGTACAGGCCAATATGGTAGGGATTCCCGCTATGGCTTTTCCCGTTACCATCCATTCCAACGGCTTGCCCATCGGCTGGCAGTTGATGGCCGGTAAATTTGAAGAGGCAAAATTGCTCTCTTTCGTGCATCAACTGTTGGAATAATTTTTTGAACATTTTTATTAACCTGTCAATCAATGATATCTACTCCTGATATCATTTTACCTCAGCTCTATTTTTTCGCTAGGGAGCAGCTCTTTAAATAGCTGATATCCATTTTTCTACATATTAATCGGCAACGGATCATACCTGGATGAAAAACCTCTCCGACAAAATTTAGCTGGCTCAAAGAAGGCCAACTATCGACTATTGGCTTCAGACCCATGCCGATAGAAAATGTAACCAATTTAGCCAATACCCGTTTAGTAACGGGAAATCCCGGACATAACCCGTCCTTTGAAATCGTAGAAAAACATTTGAAATTTTGAAGATGTGGAAAACTTATGATCTTATTTTTCAGTAGGTTATCCATGTCTTTAGTACTTTTGCCCCCGTTTTAATCCTGAACTGATGAAATATTACCCAAGTAAGCTCTATCTACTTTTCAGTCTCAGCTTGTGTTTAGTAACATTTACTTCCCTGTCTGCTGCGCCCATCGACCCCGAGGAGGAGATCCCGGAATACAATGAAGAAGAGGTACTGAAGCGTCTGCAGAAACTGAGCCAGGACCTGGTAGAAGTGCAATACGTCCCCGCTGTCAAAGGATACATCAAAGGCTACGTTATCCGCAATCGAAAGAACGCAGAGATCATCCTGGGGCGCGCGGTGCAATATTTTCCGATCTTTGAGCACTATCTGCAAAAGCATAATCTTCCCGAGTCATTAAAATATCTGCCCATTGTAGAATCGGCGCTCAATCCGCAGGCGATCAGCCGGGTAGGTGCGGGAGGTTTGTGGCAGTTTATGCCGGAAACCGGAAAAGAACGGGGACTGACGATCAATAAGTACGTTGATGAGCGGATGGATCCGATCAAATCTACTGAGGCAGCTATGGTTCATCTGCAGCGACAGTACGACCGATTTGATGATTGGGCACTGGCACTGGCTGCCTATAATTCCGGAAGTGGACGGGTGAGCCGGGCCATCAAACGGGCCCGTAGCAAGAATTTCTGGCGGTTGATGCGTTATCTGCCCCGTGAGACAAGAAATTATGTGCCTGCCTTCATTGCGGCTTCTTATCTGGTCGACTACTACGAGTTGCACAATATCACGCCTGCCTATCCGGAACTGGATATGCAGATTACGGAGACCATCCGGGTGCACGATAACCACAGTTTTTATCGCATCGCCCAGGTGACTGGATTGCCGCTGGATGTGATCGAGGCACTTAATCCTTCCTATAAGAAAGGCTACATTCCCAATAGTGATTCCGGCAATTATCTTACCCTGCCCCGCCGGGTGATGGAGGCTTTTAAAGCTTACGTGGCGGCTTCCCGTCCGGATAGCAGGGAGATGCTGCCGATCTTTTCCGGTCCGGTTTATTTTACCCGCCCGTCGGATCACGATCAACCCAACTATATAAGATCCACTTATATTGTACTGGAAGGGGAGACACTGCGCTCTATCGCCCGAGATCTGAAGGTAACCGTACACCAGATCAAAGCCTGGAATAAGCTCCGTAGTAATGAGCTGACCCCCGGGCAGCAACTGATCGTTTTTACGCCGGAAGAATATAAGCGGATGATCGATCTGCCGGCACCAATGGCGCCTCTGGCACCGATCACGACTACCACGCTTATGCCGCTGGAAGACTACGGTTTTGACAGTTATGCTCCCGTTGGAGATTACCTCGGTCATTTCTTCTACTTCCCTTTGCCGGACAAAATGAAACCGGATGAAGTGATCTCTCTGCTGAAGATCGAAGATGGACATGCATTCCGTGAATTGAATGAGATATATAAGAATAAAGCGCTGAAAGCAGGTACCTGGCTTAAGGTATGGCGGTAAGCTCAAGGGCATTGAAATACAAGTCG
>JAGQXH010000096.1 GCA_020436695.1 Lewinella sp.
GCTTTATTTTATAAAGATAAACAACTTATCACAGAAATTCTTCCTTCAATCCGGCAAAGCCCTAATCAGGGATCGTGATATCAGTAGGTCATAGCATAGTAACATTAAAAGTCTATCCCTCCTCCAAATGACCTAAATCATTGTCTTTTTCCCCGAAAAAAGCGTGCTTGAAGGTTATGATCCATAGCCATTCCAAGCCATTGCGAATCCTGGTTTTCCGACCGCCGCTACCGCCTCAGACCATCCGGATGGGAGCCCTGTTCAACTGTGAACCACTGGAACTGGAATACCTGTATACCGTACTGCACGACATCGCTGACGTACGCCTGCTCGATGGCCAGGTCAGCCGAACGGATCTCAAGCAGGAGATCATCAACTGGCAGCCTCAACTGCTCTTACTGACTTCCATGATCAACAGTGTCAATCTGATAGCGGAATTGGCACAGCAGATCAAGCAACTGCCCCAGCCACCACTGATCTTCGTAGGAGGGCCACACGCCGAAGTTTTGCCCGAGCACTATTTCTCACCACATATCGACGGTGTTTTTTTTAACAATCAACTGAAAGCGATCCGGGAAGTCGTATTGGCCATCAATGAAGAACGCTCTTTCCAACAGGTCAAAGGAGCTGCTTTTCGCATTGGCGATACTTTCTTAAAAAATGAAGTATGGCCGGTTGACCTGGAGGAATTCCCCATTCCGGAAAGGCCGTTGCTAAGCCAAAACCGGGGAAAGTATTTCATTTTGCACTATGAAGACTGTGCCACCGTAAAAACATCCTTTGGCTGTCCTGAAAAGTGCACCTTCTGTTTCTGTCGCAAAATGAATCAGGAAGCGTACAGCAGGCGGCCGCTCTCGGCGATCATGGATGAGATCGAATCCATTCCCAATGAGAATATTTTCGTGGTAGACGACAATTTTCTATTAAGCCCGAAGCGGCTACAGGAATTTTGCACGGAGATCGAGCGTCGCAACATTCATAAACGCTTTATTGTGTATGCCACTTCCCGTTTCATCGCCCAATATCCCGATCTGATGCGACAGCTCCGGGATGCCGGACTATCGGCCGTCATGGTCGGTTTCGAATTTATTGACGATGCCACGCTGGCAGCTTACCAGAAGGGCTCTGCCCTGGCTGACAACGAAGCGACCATCCGTATATGCCGCGAACTGGACATTGACCTTTTCGCCCTCTTTATGCTGGATCCAGATTGGTCGCACGCGCAATTCCGGAAACTGGCCCACTATATTCGATCCCGCAAGATCTATCTGGCTACTTTCGGTACCCTTACTACCTTACCCGGTACCGATCTATGGCTCCAGGAAGAAATGGAAGCCGCTCCGGATGAAGCCTGGTGGCGCTATGATCTGTTGCGGCTCCACCAACAACCGAAATACTTATCCCGGCTGGGGTATTATCTATGGGTCATGTACCTCTACTTGCTGCCAACCCTTCGGACGGACGGATTAGCCTATTTCCTCAGACGTTCGGGCTGGAAAGGCTCCCTGAGGATCATGTGGAACAGCTTTTTAGCCGGTATTAATTTCTTCTACAAACTAAGCTTATGGCCTTAACAACAATCGGAAAAAAAGAGATCTGGAATTACTGGGCACCACGTTACGAGAAATTGTGGTCTCAACATTTCGCGCTGGGCCCCAGCCGTAATCTGATCCACGATCATTTGGCGGCATCTGATTTCCAACCCAATCGCATTTTAGACATCGGTTGCGGTGTCGGCCAGTTGGCCTACGAATTAGCCACTCGCTGGCCAAAGGCGGAAGTGGTAGCCGCCGATTACTCGGCCGGGATGATCGCCAGAGCAAAAAGAGATTATGCTGCCCCCAATATCACGCATATTCATGGCTCACTGGAGGATATTCCCAACCATAAGCCGTTTGATCTGATCGTCAGCACCAATGCCTTCCCCTATTTCCCGGACAAGAACCTCGCTGCCCGCCAAATGTGGAAGCTCCTTGCCCCAAACGGCAGAACCCTGATCGTGCAGGCCAACCACAATAATTTCTACGATGCCCTGTGGTTGATATTCGTCAAATTGACGGTATCTCAGGCGGAATATTTGTCTGTTGAAGATCTGAAAGAAGTACTCCAACAGGCAGGTTTTACAATTGGGAAAGTGAGGCCGATCAGTACGGCTTTTTTCATTCCTTCGGTGTTTTTGGTGGAGGGAGTGAGGAGTTAGGATGGCTGGTATGGCTGGTATGGCTGGTATGGCTGGTATGGCTGGTATGGCTGGTATGGCTGGTATGGCTGGTATGGCTAAACGGTACGGACAGAGTCGGGTTTCAAATCTTACTTTAATATTTCAATTTTTGATTGGTGTATTGGATCAATCGGTTGATCAATTTCGGCAGTTTCTCGATCTCTTCGATGAGATGATCTGCTTTCTCCGGTGTGATCAAGCCCCGGTCCTTAGCCTTTAACAGCCAATCCTTGGTTTCCATTACCGATCCGGCACTGTAGCGGTAGAAGTGGATCTTTTCCTTCTTATGAAACCGTCCGTAGCCTTCAGCGATATTCGCTGACATTGAATCAGCAGACCGTGTGACCTGGATCCCAATTGACCATCGTTCAAACTTTTGCCAGCTGCTTACAATCTCCCAGATCTCATTTCCTAGAGCATAGGCATGTGTATAAGCTTCAATCCGATCTAATGTTAAATAATCCATGAAGCAAATCTACCAACAGAACATTCTCACGTAAAGGACAGTTCGCACCCATTTCTTACCCCCAGATTAATAGATTTCCGACTCATCAACCTCACCCAACCATACCAGCCATACCAGCCATATCAACCATCCCCTTGCTAATAAATATTCGGCACCGTCCGTCGCTTCACATAATGCCGGTAATGGAAATTGACCGCCAGCGCCAGTAATAGATTCCGCGGATTCTTCCAAAGAGCCTTATTGAATAAGGTGCGGTGAAAAATACTGGAATAAGAGAACACCTTCCGGTTGAGCCACCAGAAGAGTTCCGTCAGTTTTTCGGCCGATATCTTTTTGGGTTGGTAAACGCAACGAGTCCCATCGAATAAACGAAGGTCTTCCGTAAGGAGGCGGCCTTCTTTTTTGTAATTCCGGTACAATTTAGTACCCGGTACCGGTGTAAGGATATAAAACCTTGGGATCGCGATCCGGGTTTTATTGACAAAATCATACGTAGCCCGGATGGATGCTTCGGTATCTTCATCTGTGCCCACGATCATCTCCGTACTCAGGGTGATCCCGGATCCACTTAAAGTGGCCAGGTGCTTTTCGTGATCGGCGGCCTTTAGCCAGGCTTTATTGACGGAGTCCAGTGCTGCCTGATTGATACTTTCCAAACCAAAACTCATCAGATCACATCCTGAGCGCACCACCATGTCCAACAATTCCGGCTGCTTGGCCAGGCGCAGGGTACACTGACTGGCCCAGTGCATTTTCAGGGGCGTGATCTTTTCACACAATTCTTTCAGGTACTTGGGATTGGAGGCAATATTATCATCGATGAGGTAAAAGCGGTTGAATCCGAGTTCCTTTACCGCTTTGATATCCCGGATCACTTCATCTACCGGACGGAACAAATATTTGCCCCGGTACAAACAGGCGATCGAGCAGAAGGAACAATTATATGGGCAACCCCGGCCGGCCTGCACCGGCAGCATCCCGCCGATCGGTTTGTCCAGTAACAGTTCAAAACGGGGCAAGGGCAAACCCGCCAGACTATGGACGGGGATCTTATAAAAGGGTTCCAACTTGCCTTTCTCTTCAAAATCCTTCAGCATGGCCGGATAGGCATATTCAGCATCACCGATCACGATCGAATCGGCGTATTTGATGGCTTCTTTGGGCATAATGGAAGACATATAGCCGCCCATGACTACCGTTTTCCCACGTTTTTTAAACTCCTGGGCAATTTCGATACCCCGGAAGATCGCATGCCCCATGGTACCGATCCCTACAATATCAGCATCGGTATCAAAATCGATGTCATCAACTACTTCGATCTTGATCTCTACGTCCCAGTTTCGCGGTGTATAGGCCGCCAGGAGCGGGAATGCCAGACTTGGAAGATTGATCTTATTCTGCTTGCACAGCTTGCCGTCACTGGCGTACTGGGTCGGTTGAACGAACAATATCTTTGGCATAAGCTTCGGATTCGGTGATCTTATTTCTATACTGACGGGTTACCCGGTAACTGCCTTTCAGCATGCGCCACAGCATTTTCAGCGGGTAATTCCGAATGTATTTCCAGAGAATGGCCGGTTGGAACAATATGGCCTGATAGGCTTTGAGTATTTCCCTGTAAAAGTCCGGAATGCTCAACTGGGCCGGCCGGATGGAAAGATGCGCCAGGTCCCACTTTTCGTATTCTTCCTTCGGGATCAGCAACTGATCTTCCGGAACGGAGAAGCCCGTTTTGGGCAAAGGCGTCAGGGGTTGCAAATTGACAAAATGCACACCCAGTGCCCGGGTTTCCCGTACCATATGGCGAAAATCGGCCCGGTTCCAGTCCGGCGAAACGATGATGGTGGCAAAACATTCAATGCCCAGCCGGTTCATGATGCGCATCGCTTCCCGGTTGGTTTCCACACTGATCTTTTTTTCGAACTGCTGGAGTTCCTCTTCCGAGAAACTTTCAAAACCCACTATGACCGTATGCAGGCCTACATCCCGCAAGCGTGCCATCACTTCCGGATAACGGACGATGAAGTCGGCGCGGCCATAGATCAGATAGCGCTTGTGTATCCCTCTTTCCTGTACACCTTCAATAAATTTGAGCAAGCGTTTCCGATCGATCAGGAAATCATCATCAACAATGTAGACCTCTTCTTCTTCGATCATTTCCAACTCATCCAATACCTCATCCAGGGGCCGGGTATGGTAGGCGCCGCTCGTAATTTCCCGACAGAAACAGAAGGAGCAGGTATAAGGGCAGCCAAAGGACGTTTTGATCAGCGCTACCCGGTTCTGAAAAATATAAAAGTACTTTTCCCGGTACCGCTTCGACAGGCTACGATCCGGGAACGGAACGGTAAAATCAAAAAGCGGTAAAATGATGTCTTCCAGCGTCTCGCCTTTACGCAATACGCCCATTGGCAGGGCTCCATTCTGATCTATAAAATCCAGTAAGGCCGGAAAAGCCTGTACCGCATTGCGTACCACGCGGAAATCCACGGCGGGATCATCAAAATCCTCCGGGCAGACTTCACAATGTACACCGCCTACTACAGTTTGGATACCGGGTATCAGTCCCTTGGCTCGGCGGGCATAGGCCAGCATCGTATTCACATTTGTGATATAGCCGGTAATAGCCAACAGGTCCGGCCGGTATTGCTCCAGGAAAGATCCGATATCTTTTTTCTCCAGGATCATATCCACCAGCGTAACCGTGTCCCCAGAGCGCTTGAGGGCGCCTAGGATCTCCAGTTCCAACGGCTCTACCAACATAAGGTGTTGAAGCCCGATGGTTTCGGGAGCACTGTCAGGTCGTACCAGAAGAATATTCATATGCTTGTTTTAAAACATGAGTTTCCGGTACTTCCCGCTGATAGACCAACCAGGATTGTCCGGCTTGTAGCAATCGCTGCACCAGAGGATGCCGGTGACGTCCTTCGAGATAGCGTTTTTCACGATAGCCTCCCAAACGCATCTTGGGGATCTCCGCAGTTTGTCCCAGATCGATAAGATCAGCCCCCTGTTCAATGCCGTCTTTAATAATAGTGGTAAGCAGAAGAAAATAGGTATTATACGTCCGGTTTAGCCGGTAATCGATCCCACCCAGGAAAAAATAATATTGATCGTTATCTTCCAGGGTGATCACCCATCCGAGTAGTTGGTCTGCTTTTCTGGCTACGATCAGCTTAAAGTTGGAAGGAAGATGTTGAAAAAAAGCCTGATCCAGCTTTTCCAGCTTGTCTTTACTTTGGCGATAGACCTGTAGGTATAGTTCGTGCATTTCCCGGGTAAAGTCACGGCAGGATAACTGTTCGATCTGCAACGATTTCGCTTTCTGCCAGATCCTTTTCAGGCGACGACGGTAATGCGTACGCAAGCCTTCCAGGTAGTCGCTCCAGGTGGAGAATGGATTACGGAAAATGATCGTAGGTAAAGTCTCTCCGGCCACTTTCCCGGGAGCTTCCATCTGCTGCGGTAGATTGAGAAAAAGACAAAATCCCTTTTCCCGTTGATAGATCTCCTGTTTCAAAGTCTGAACAGCTTCTTCCTTTCCAAAGATCCCCGGGCTGGAAACCGAACAGGGTATCCCAATAATATTCATTCGGAAAGGACTGCGAATACGCAAAAAAGTAAGCAGGTCCAGCCGCAGGGAATAGGCAATGGCTCCGGCCTGCAATTCCCCATCTCTATACCAGAGGTAATATCGCTGATCGCAGGGGTTGTACTCCTCCGTATGTTGCAGGAAAGCTTTTCGTTGAAAATACGTGTCACTCAGATCATCCCAGGCATAGGGCAGGTGAAGGGCGGCATTTTCGATCTGTAGTTCGCGTCTCATAAAGCTCCTTCGTATACGGAGAATTGTCGGTGTGGCGTGGTGTCCAGCCCGCATCGACTCATGATCCGTTTAGTGAATAAAAGGGAACGCCGGTTTTCTTCGAAGATGAAGCCCGCTTCACAATACTTATATCCCGCTTTCCGCATATAGGGAAAGGCTTTATCGATCATGGCCAGAGACACCGGGCTGCCCTGGAACTGGGGCACCACCCCGATCTCGGTAAACCGGCAAGTATCAATGCCGTTTTTCAGGCGAAAACGCAGTACATCCCATACATTCAGATCCCGTTGCGAATGAACTAATTGGTTAAAATCCGGATACCAGAGGAAAAACCCGACCGGCTGATCTTTGTATTCGGCAATCACTAAATTTTCGTTATTCAACAGGAAGCGAAATGGGTAGAACAATTCATAATCTTCAGCCTCCTCCCGATCCGCCCAGTAAGGGTGCTTCTGGAAAGACTGATTATTCAACCAGGTGTAAATGGCAATATCCCGACGGATCTGTTTCTTGTCCATAAAACGGATCGTCAAACCTGAAATGTCCTTTCGGCCGGCATATTGCGAAGACCAATCATGAAAGGTTTCGATCGGGATCTGAAAAGAAACCATTTTCTTTTCCTCCACATCCCGGAAATAGGCCGGGTAGTAAGCCTGGGAATAAGGAAAACCGAACACCGGAGGTTCCCGGAAATGATCGAGCAGCAGGCCGGCGCCATAATTTAAGTGGCCATTCAGGCCCACTACATATTTGGTGCACTGGGGAAAATATTCATCGATCTGTTCGAGGATAGTGTCCTGTACATCTTCCAGGTCCGGTAAAGCTTCGAAGAAGGATATTTGCACCAGTTCGGGTCTTTTATCATCGTGGATCAGTGCGAAACGTCCCACTAGCTGCTGATCTTCCCAAAGTAAGAAGGGTTTCACCTGAGCGTGCTGGTGGAAAGCAGTAGGCCCGCAGATCAGCAACTCTTCTACACTTGCCTCGGTAGCCCGATAATAGGGATTATCCCGATAGACCTCCTTCTGAATGCGTGAAAAAGACCGGTACCCTTTTTTATCCGTTGCCTGTGTTGCGATCATAAGAAATACTCTTTAGGTTTTGAGAATCCCAGAAAATCGGTAAAAGCCGAAGTGCAGTAAGAACCGGCATTGCCCAGGATCAGCAGATCACCGATCTCTGCGGCGGGTAAGCGGGCATCTCGCAACAGAAAATCCCGGGAGTAAGTAGAGCAGCCATATACGGAAGTGGATATATCTGATATATTTCTAACCTGTTTACCCTGCCGCACAATGGCCACGGGGTGTCGGGCGATATCCGGATAGAATAGTGGCCGAGGAAATTGTACAGAGGATGCATTAACTCCAATAAAAGTCCGATCCGGGCGTTCTTTCACATCGGTCACCCGACTAACAAAGTGCCCGGCTTTACCGCCGATGATCCTGCCGGGTTCGAGGACCAGCCGCAGGGGATGACCTACTTTCTGGGACAATTCTTTCATTAACTGGCTCACCCGCCGGCTGTAAGCAGCCATAGGAAAAGCATCCCGGCCCGATTCGTCGATGCCGAACCCACCACCGAAATTGAGATATTCCAGCTTGGGAAAATAAGGTAGCAAGGTCCCCAGAGCCCGGTAGCAGGTCAGGAAGTAATCGATGTTCTGAATATCCGTTCCAACATAGATATGCAAGCCATTAATGCCACGGTCTCCCTGTAAAGACCTGATCTCTTCTCCACTGAAACCCAGTCGGCTTTCTTTACCGATGAAATAGCCCGCATGAGTAGCCTGGGCATCTACCAATTGGCCGATATTGCAACGAATGCCAACCGGAGCATCGCCGAATAATCGTTTCCAGGTTCTGAGCTGGCTAATGGAATCCAGATTGAGGCTAGCACCGCTTTCGTGAACGATACCCATGGAATCCTCGTCCATCGCCGAAGCGGTAAACACGATCTCATCACCCTGAAAACCGGCCTGCTGTACTGCTCTTAAGTGGGGGATTGAATTGACGAAAACATGCATCCCTTCTTCCCGGATGATGCGGAGGAAATCCGGGTTGATATTTGCCATGGTAGCGAAGTGGATGGACTTGGGATAGTAAGGGATCTGAAGGAATTTTCGGCATTGCTCCCGGATATCTTCCTGCCGGTAAACATAGAACGGACCTCTTTCATTTTCACTGATCTCCAGGATCTTTTTCAACATCCTGTTCTCCAGTTGTAATAACGATCCGGGGATAGCGGTGGCGATCATTTCCTCCTTGACCATGATACTGCTTTTAATCGGTAATCGGAATGAAATACTGGGTAAAAGAATTTTTTCAGGTACATGGCCGACGATTCGCGGAAAGTAGCACTATTTTACCGCCTCCCATTCACCGCAGGCCGTTTACTGTAAATACTGATACTATTCAATAGACTATTGGATGTTTGGACGTTTGGACGTTTGGACGTTTGGACGTTTGGACGTTTGGATGTTGGGACGTTTGGATGTTGGGACGTTTGGATGTTGGGATTTATCCAAATACCTCAACGTCCCAACAGCCTGCCCCGCACACGAAGTGTCGGGGTCCATTTGTCCTGTAGTAAGGCTTTTCAAGCTAAGGGTTATCCATTTCTTTATCAATGATATTAGTCACTGGAACCGGATGGCCGAGATCTTGCGGGAAGAGGGTTTTTCTTCCGAATAGGTCCCCATCACTCTATCCCAGAAATTGAAGTATCCGCCATAGTTCTTATTGAAATGAACATGATGGATCTGGTGTGAGGTAGGCGTTGCGGAGAAGCGAATGAGCGGCAGTTGGAAGAAGCCCTTGGGGAATATTTCAAACCCCAAGTGCCCCTGAATATTGGTGAAAAGGTTGTAAATGAAATAAAAGATCAGCAGCCATAAATGGATCGGGATCATGATCAGCAACAGTGGGATGATCGTATAGGCAATTACCGCTTCAATGGGATGAGAAGAAAAAACGGCAAATGGGGTTGGATATAAGGACCGGTGATGAGTCAAATGCACCCTATGAAATATTCCTTTGATATGCATGAAGCGGTGCGTCCAGTATAAATAGGCGTCGTGTACCACCATGATCAGGAAAAACCCCAAAATGTGGTACCACCACGGATACGCATCCCAATCGAAATACACCAGCGTTTGTCCGTTGATGATCATCTCCCGGACCAAAGCCGTACCGATCGAAAAAATGAATATGGTGCTGGTAGAAGCCCGGATCTCCCGCCAGACATCGGCCCTGGTTGGCCGTTCTGCATAGATCTTTCTATCCTTGAACTTTTCAAACCGAAACACATAGAAATAGTAGTAGGACAATCCACAGGGAATCAAAAAATAGCCAAAGTAAAGGATCGGAAAAATGATGGCCACCCATTTAATAAAATCGATAATTTCGCTTCCGTTCATGGAGAAGATATTTGCGATCGATGCGTGGAATAAGGTAAGTCCTTCCTTGAATGGATACAATGACTATTGTCATGTTGAAGATGTCTGGAGTTATATTGATATATTTGAGGCCCTGATATGTAAATGCAAAAATGAAACACTGCATGAATCGCCATTTTTTGTCATTGGTACTACTCACCTTGCTCAACCTGTATGCCGCAGCGGGGCTTTATGCACAAATACCGGCCACGCCACTGGGTCACTCGACTGATCCCGCCGAACAGGCCTGGGTTGACTCCGTCTACAATAGTATGAATGAAGACGAGCGTATTGGCCAGCTTTTCCAGGTTCGGGCGCACTCCAACCTGGGCCCCGACCATGTGGCTAAGGTAGAGCAGATGATCAAAGATTATCATGTCGGCTCCATGTGTTTTTTTCAGGGAGATCCGGAAGAACAGATCCGGCTGATCAATAAATATCAACAGGAGAGCAAAGTACCCATCCTGATGGCCATCGATGCCGAATGGGGGTTGGGGATGCGGATGAAGACCAGTACCATCAGTTTCCCTTATCAGCTCACGCTGGGAGCCATTCAGGATAACCAACTGATCCATAAAATGGGGCTGGAAGTAGGCCGACAATTGTTGCGTACCGGCCTGCACGTTAATTTTGCCCCGGTAGTAGATGTGAATAACAACGCCGCTAATCCGGTGATCAACTTTCGCTCCTTTGGAGAAGATCGCTACAATGTGACCGCCAAATCTTACCAGTACATGCGCGGATTGCAGGACGGCGGCGTTTATGCCACAGCCAAACATTTTCCCGGTCACGGCGATACAGATGTGGATTCCCACCTCGATCTGCCGGTCATCCCCCACGACCGGGCCCGGCTGGACAGCATCGAAATGTATCCGTTTAAAGCTTTGATCGACCGCGGCATTACCGGCGTTATGGTAGCCCATCTGAGTGTACCTGCCTTAGATGCACGCCCCAACCGGCCCACTACCCTATCTCGGCCCACTGTAACACGATTGCTACGGGATTCGCTGGGTTTTGAAGGGCTAGTCTATACCGATGCCCTGGAAATGAAGGGTGTTACCAAACATTTTGAGCCGGGGCAGGTGGAAGCGGAAGCGATCAAAGCCGGTGCGGATATACTTTGCCTGCCGGAAGACCTGGGAGCAGCCCGCCGGGAGATCAAACGCTATCTGGCCGAGGGTAAAGTTTCGCAGGAGCAGGTAACGGCCAGTATCAAACGTATTCTCCGGGCAAAATACCGCTTGGGGCTTACCACGTTCAAGCCCATATCGGCCAAAGGAGTAAGGGCGGAACTGAACAATCCGAATGCACTGGCCCTGAAACAAACTCTACTGGAAAATGCCATGACCCTGGTACGTAATCCGGATGCGCTGGTACCATTTCAGGATCTGGATACCACCACTTACGCATCTTTGAGCATCGGGGCAACCACAATGACTCCCTTCCAAAAACGCCTGGCTGATTACGCAAAAATGCCGCATTTACAGGTTGATAAAGAGATCAGCACGGAAAAGGCCGGAGCACTCTTGCGGGAACTCAGCCAAAAGGATGTAGTCATTATCGGTCTGCATGATATGAGCAGTCGCGCCAGCCAGAACTATGGCCTGACTAACAGCAGTATCACTTTCATCCGCTCACTGGCACAACATACCAAAGTGGTACTGGTCGTTTTCGGTAATCCCTATAGTCTGAAATATTTCGATGATATCGACTGGGTACTGGAAGCCTATCAGGAAGACGGGATGAGTCAGGATGTGGCCGCGCAGGCCTTATTCGGTGCCTTTCTCATCAGCGGCCGGCTTCCGGTAACAGCTTCCGAAAAGAGCCGGTTCAATACCGGGATCAGTACTCCCGGGTCGATCCGCCTGGGCTATGCGCTACCTGAATCGGTGGGAATGGACTCTGACACCCTGCAACAGATCGGCCAACTCCTGCAACACGCTATCGACACCGGTGCCACCCCCGGTGCCGTAGTATTGATCGCTAAAAACGGCAAGATAGTTTATAACCAGGCATTCGGTTATCATACTTACAGCCAGACCCATGAGATGGCGCCGGAAGATATCTTCGATCTGGCTTCGGTGACCAAGATCGCCGCCACCACCATGTCGATCATGCACCTACAGGGAGAACACAAGATCGATATCGACCTGCCGCTAAGTAAATACCTCACCGATCTGGCCAACTCCAACAAGAAAGATCTGCTGACGCGGGAGATCATGGCCCATCGGGCCGGCCTGCAACCCTGGATACCTTTTTTTGAACAGACGCTGTCCGGTACAAAAAAACATCCGGTGCCTTCCGAGCGCTACTATCATTCCCAGGCCGGTGGGGATTACCTCATTCCGGTGACGGAAAAGCTATTCATGCGGCAGGATTTTGCCGACTCCATCTGGCAACAGATCATTGAATCCGACCTGCGACCTAACAAAAACTACGTTTACAGCGATCTGGGATTTTACATGTTGGGCCGTACCGTAGGAGCAGTAAGCGGTGAACCGCTGCAGGACTACGTAGAGGAGACATTCTACCATCCGCTGGGCATGCAGACAGCCACTTACAACCCCTGGATGAAGTTTCCGCCCCACCAGATCGTGCCCTCGGAGCGGGATCAGTACTGGCGACAGGAAAAGGTACAGGCATACGTACACGACATGGGCGCAGCCATGCTGGGGGGCGTCAGTGGTCATGCCGGTCTGTTTGCTAATGCCAATGACCTGGCCATCCTGTTTGAAATGGTGCGCCGGGGGGGGCACTACGGCGGCCGCCGCTACCTGGATTCGGAAGTCATTAAGGATTTCACTCACCGGTATAAAGACGACACCCGTCGTGCTACCGGCTTCGATATGCTGCAACTGGATCACAGTCATCCACCCAATTTATCTACCCTGGCCTCCAACCGCGCTTACGGTCACCTGGGCTTTACCGGCACTGCCGTCTGGGTGGATCCGGACTACGATCTGATCTTTATTTTTCTTTCCAACCGGACGTATCCGAGTATGTATAACAAGAAGTTGGGGGATGGCAATTTTCGGCCTCGGGTGCAGGATATTGTTTATCGGGCATTGAAGTAACATTATTAGAAAAGACGTAGTTTGGAAAATACACTGATCTGAGACAAAGCATTACATCTCCCCAATGGATTTAGGTTTTGCAGAAAAAGCAATGCCGGCATGGCGCAGCCCCGATTGGTGTAACTTCAGGAAATCATTATCATAAGTAACAATGACTCGCTGTTGGCCGGCAGCAAAGATCAGATGCTCTTCATCTGTTGATGTACGCATACCCAGGTCCACACAACTTTCGGCATCGATACCTCTTGCCTTTAAGCCTCTTACTACCGCTTTCGAAATATGTTCGTCTGTATAAAATTTAAGCTTCGCCACCCGTTCGGTGAGATTTTAGGCGAGAAGGAAATCGTTGTTGCAATTCATTTATCTCTTCATTGTTTTCCTCCCACTCTTTTTGCAACGTTTCCCGGTTGGCATGGTAATAAGCCAGGGCCAGATAGATGTCATATAGATTTAGATCATATTCTGCTGCCATTTCGTCCGCCGACATTTGCAACAATTCAAACCAACGAACGATATCCCGTACCGTAATTCGGTGTCCCTCTATCCTGGCTTGTCCACCACAGATTTCGGGTGTAGAGACGATCCTGGTTTTTAAATGATCTATAGTCATTGTTTATGTTTGTGGAATACCAAGTAGTTAGACGGAAATAAATGAACCAATTTTTTCTGGAGGTTTTGAACATTTCGCACGCCATCTCCTGTTAGTCAATGGCTTAGCAAAATATTAAAAACCTAAAATTGGTTCATTTATTTTTGCCCCGTCACTTAGTTGCGATATTAGGAAAATTATTGACAAAAGAAAAAACGCAGACAAATTACTAGCTTTGGGTCTGAAAAACTCATCATCATGCGCCGGACACTACTCTTTTTACTGATCCTACCCCTATTATTTCTGTCTGCCTGTGGATCCGAACAAGATACTGCCGATACTGCCGACCTGATACTCTACAATGGTGACATCTATACGGTCAATGAAAGGCAACCGAAAGCCGAAGCAATCGCGGTAAAGGATGGAACGATACTGGAAGTGGGTGATTCTGCGGTGGTATTTGCCCACGCCGGAGCTGAAACGAAGTTACTTGACCTGCATGGCGCCTTCCTCATGCCTGGGTTTATTGAAGGCCATGGCCATTTTTCCGGGCTTGGCGGAAGCCTGATGAACCTCAACTTCCTGCGTTCCAAAAGCTGGGATGAGATCGTAGCCATGGTGGCGGAAAAGGCTAAAACGGCCGAACCCGGAGAATGGATCACCGGCCGGGGCTGGCATCAGGAAAAATGGATGATCACTCCGGAAGAGCATATTCACGGTTATCCCTATCACGATAAACTCAGTGAAGTGTCACCGGACAATCCCGTTTTGTTGCGGCATGCCAGCGGACATGCGCTCTTTGCCAATGCCAAGGCTATGGAAATAGCCGGTGTCAGCATGGAAACGCCCGATCCCAGTGGTGGGGAGATCGTTCGCGACAGTCGCGGTGAGGCCATCGGTGTTTTTGAAGAAAGAGCCATGAATATCATTGGCCAGGCTTACCAGGAATACCTGAGCGGACTCTCGGAAGAGCAACGCAAAAAACAGTGGCTGGAAGGCATCCGGCTCGCTCAGGAAGAATCCCTGAAAAAAGGCATCACTTCTTTTCAGGATGCCGGTTCCCGCTTCTACGAAATAGACGGCTACAAAGAACTGGCCGATTCGGGTAAACTGGATCTGCGGCTTTGGGTCATGCTCCGGCATCCTTACGAGGAGATGAAAGGCCATATGGAAGGCCTGCCCGTAGTCGGCTACGGAAACGGCTTTTTTACTTGCCGTGCGATTAAGTCGGAAATTGACGGTGCGTTGGGTTCTTTTGGAGCCTGGTTACTGGAGCCTTATGACGACAAAGCAGACTTTGTAGGGCAAAACACCACCAAACTCGAAACGGTGAGCAACATTGCCGATCTTTGCCTGGAGCACGGTATGCAGCTCTGCGTACATGCTATAGGTGACCGTGCCAACCGGGAGGTGCTCAATATCTTTGAAGAAAAATTAAAAGATCAGCCTAACGGGAAAGAATTGCGGTGGCGCATCGAGCACGCCCAGCACCTTGATCCGGCCGACATTCCTCGCTTCAAAGCGTTAGGCGTTATTGCCGCCATGCAGGGTATACATTGTACGTCCGATGCCCCATTCGTAGTGAAAAGGCTGGGCGAAAAAAGAGCCCGGGAAGGAGCCTATCCCTGGCGATCTCTGCTGGATGCCGGTGCGGTGGTGGGCAACGGTACGGACACACCGGTGGAAGACGTCGATCCGATCGAATCTTTTTATGCATCAGTTACGCGTAAGCGGGTAGACACCGGACTGGAATTCTTCCCCGAGCAGGCCATGACCCGGGCCGAGGCCATACGTTCCTATACCCTTTCAAATGCCTATGCCGCCTTTGAGGAAGAGGTAAAAGGCTCTCTTGAAAAAGGTAAATATGCCGACCTGGTGGTATTATCCAAGAATCTGCATTCCTGCCCGGATGAGGAGATCATGGACACCCGGGTATTGCTCACTATTGTTGACGGTAAGATAAAATACGATGGAAGAGAAAATTAATGCCGGCTGGGATTCCGCCATGGATTGGCTACAGCAAATGGGTATCGATCCCTGGTGGGTAGCCGGCGGTGCCGGCATCATTTTACTGCTGCTGATTATTTGGCTGGCAAGCCGTAAACCTAAGGCTACTTTTCCGGGTTTAACGGTAAGTATGTTTCAGATCGCTCCTTTGGGTAGGGATGCCTTTCTGAAGATCCAGAATCCCGCGCAGACGGTCGTGCTGAGCCAGTACAGGATACTCGGCAGAAATGACATTGACATCAAAAATCACTTGTCGGGGCACCGGATGGATCAGTTGAAAGAATATAGTATTCTGCTGGAAGCCAATGGAACGGAGCGTCTGAATTCGGATTTCTCCCTGGAACTGACCTACATCGACAACGAAGGGAAAGTATATCGGCAAAAACTGTTACCCGGGCAAATGAAGGCAGAGCCCCCGAAGAGAGTATGATTTAGACAAGTTTTCAGTCGTAAGTCCTAAGTCGTAAGTCGTAAGTCAATCAAGTCAATGGTGGAATAGAAAGAATTGGCCGGGATTGCAGTAAGATGAGCGCTCCGCACCGATCCATCTTGCCTTTCAGCGTTGAATTTTAGCACATACATTATGACTGATGACTAGCGACTTACGACTAGCGACTCCGGCAAATTAGCTCAAGTTGATATACAATCATAGCATAACAATACCACCATATCACATCCATGAAAAAAGTAGACATTCTGGCCATCGGCGTACACCCCGATGATGTAGAACTGAGCTGTAGCGGCACCTTATTAAGACACATTGCCCAGGGTAAAAC
>JAGQXH010000970.1 GCA_020436695.1 Lewinella sp.
CAACAAGGGTGCCGTTGGGGCACTGTTCGATGAATACGAAAAAGCCGTCCGGGAGTTACAGGATACCGTAGAGACTGGCAAATTTAGTGTTCAATAACGAACAGATGACGTTCGCATCTGAACGAAAAAGTCCATTAACGGTTTCAAACCACATTATTTACTTTCTGATTATCAGCATTTTGCAAAGCTGGCATAATGCTTGGTCCTGGATTAGTCAAAAACCGGTCCATCATGATCTTCCATTATCTCAAAGTGCTCCTGCGTACCTTATGGCGCAATAAGACCTACACTTTCCTGAATCTTTTAGGCCTCACCGGTGGGCTGGCGGCTTTCCTGTTCATTATGCTGTATGTACGTTATGAATTCAGCTTTGATCAGTATAACACTAATAAAGACCGGATCTACCGGGTCATCAAAAGGGAGATGGGCGATTTCTATATGGGAACGGATGAATTTGTGGTCACTCCGGCGCCGATGGCACCAACGCTAATGGAAGAATACCCGGAAGTAGAGACCGCTACGAGTATCTATAAAAGATTTGGTATTCTTTTTACTACCGATAACCAATCATTTGTAGAGTCTCAGGTATACGGTATACGGCCGGAGACATTCGATATTTTTTCCCTGGAGGTAATAGCGGGCAAAAAGGAAGACCTCTTAAAAAACCGCAACAGCGTAGTGCTCTCTGAATCTTACGCACAAAAGTACTTCGGCGATACCGATCCGATCGGGCAAACCATTCGCTACCGGGATGAACAGCCCTTCACGGTAGTGGGCGTGATCAAAGACATGCCCCCAAACACGCACTTCCGTATGGACATGATGTTGGATTTCATTTCCATGATGGAGACCGAGAACCGCAGCCTGACCAATTGGCAAAATAGTTCGTTCTACACTTACCTGCTGTTGAGAGAAGGCGCCGACCCTACCGGATTAGCTGCCAAATTCCCTGACCTGGTCAAAAAATACGTGAGTGACAATAATGAAGCATCTTCCACCAGATTCATGCTGCAGGATTTTCTGGATATCCATCTGACCTCAAAAGCCAATTTCGATATCGGCCCTACCGGAGATCGTCAGAAGCTCTATATCTACAGTCTGATAGCGGTCCTTATCCTGATCATTGCCTGTATCAACTATGTCAATCTCAGTACCGCCAAGGCTTTTCGTCGAGCCCGGGAAGTAGGCATCCGCAAAACGGTGGGCGCATTCAAAGGGCATTTGATCGCACAGTTTCTCGGCGAATCATACCTGCTGAGCCTGGGAGCAATGTTCCTGGCCTGTACACTGGTTTACGTATTGCTTCCGTCTTTTTCGGAATTCGTAGGCCGGGAATTGAGCTTTGATCCCATTAAGAACTCATGGTTGCTACCGATACTGGCCTTGATATTTGCCGCCACCGGACTGCTTTCCGGTGCCTATCCTGCATTCGTACTGTCTTCTTTCAAACCGGTGTTGAGTCTGAAAGGTACTCCACTGGGCGGCAATCGCAAATCGGGACTACGAAATGTACTGGTCGTCACCCAGTTTGCCGTATCGGCCGCCCTGATCATTAGTACGCTGATCATCAGCCGGCAACTGAATTTCATTCAGAACAAAGACATGGGTTATCGGAAGGAGCAGATCATTGTGGTCGATCTCGCCGATCCGCAGTTGCAGGATAAGCTACCTATACTGCGTGATGAAGTAGCCCGTATTCCGGAAGTGGAAAAGGTGTCTATCGCCAGTTCGATGCCGAATAACATCAGTTCCAATTCCGGCGTACAATTCCCGGGCAAACCGGACGATCTCGACATCATGTTCTACAGCGGCTACGCCGATTATGATTACATTGACCTATTTGATCTGGAACTGGCCGAAGGGCGCTCCTTTTCCCGTGATTACGGGGACGAAAGCAAGTCTGCCATCATCAACCAAAGTGCAGCCAAAACCCTGGGTTGGGAGGAACCTCTGGGCAAACACCTGATCAACTGGAATGGAGATACCGCAACCGTAGTGGGCGTACTCAAGGATTTTCATCAGCATTCGCTGCATCTCAGCATTGCTCCCCTGCAGTTGTTTTTCAACGAAAGAGAATACGAGATGGCCATACGCTTATCCGGTGAGCACATCAACGAAACAATAACGGCTATAGAAGCTACATTCAAACAGTTTTCGGAACACTACCCCTTCGATTATCGTTTCTTCGATGAAGTATTTGCCTCAGCCTACATCAATGACCAAAAAACGGCCACGCTGGCCAATTGGTTCACCGTACTGATCATCATTATTGCCTGCCTGGGCCTGTATGGCCTCTCGGCTTTTACCACAGAAATGCGCATTAAGGAAGTGGGGATCAGAAAGGTACTGGGCGCCTCCGTGTCTTCCATTGTGTTGTTATTGACCCGGAATTATCTGACGCTTATCCTGCTGTCTTTCCTTATTGCCGTTCCGGTGTCCTATTGGGTGATGAGCCGGTGGCTCAACAATTTCGCCTATCATATTC
>JAGQXH010000971.1 GCA_020436695.1 Lewinella sp.
ATCCGACCAGGGCGATATCCCGGTAATCTCCTCTGCCCAGGATAGTGCGTAATACAAAATCCAGATCCCCGGTCTCCCCACTATGATACATCCGGCGCCGGCGGTTAGGTTCGCCGCTGCAACTTCGGAAGTTCAGGGCCACTACATCCCAGCCATGGTCATTGAAGATGCGAACGGTCCCTTTAATGTACTGGCTCTGCGAAGAACCTTCCAAACCATGCAGGGCAATCACCAGTTGATCGCTTCCTGTGCGCGACCAGTCCAGGTCCAGAAAATCATCATCAGGAGTGGTCAGTCGTTCCCGGGCATAGCGTATATCTTTGACCTTACGGAATAGTGACGGATATACAGTGGCCACATGGTGGTACCGGAATAGCAGAGGCGGTTGATAGTTTTCTGTGGTTGACATGGAGGTCTTCGTTGATGCATTAATTCTAATATGGGGCATTGAGCCGGAAAGGAATGAGAGTTGGTCCAATCATTTCATCTGCCACCTCCGGCAAAATTAATATCTTTCCCAAATTGAGATCCGGCCTACTGTACTGCCACTATCTTAAGCCGGTACTGTCCTTTGGTATCCGGCTTAGTCGTCTTCAGACTCAGGCGGTAGATCTGATCTCCCCATACTCCTGACAGGCGCACATCATCCAGCTTAACCAACTCTACTGAAGCCGTAAAATCTTTGGCCGGATATTGAAGCTCCAATTGGTGTCCGTCCCGCATCAATTGAACCCGGCCGTCAGCGAGGAGCTGCGGTTCGGCCCATGTAAGAAAATTCAGCTGGTTAGCGGTACCGGCCTCCCGGAGACGAAAATTATCTTCGATATGTAGCGCATCGTCTTCAAGGGTATAGGTGCGCACCCATTGCTTTACCGCAGCTTCTTTAGGATATGCACCGGCAATATCCAGTGAAAATCGCTGTTGTTCCGGATTAAAGGATACTTCCGAAGCACGAAAGTCACTTCCGTTCTTCTGCTCTATGCCGTTGATCATCGGCAAATTGTGATAATTACTCTGCATGGTCCAGATCGAATAGCGTTCCGAACTGAAAGTCTGCCGGGTATACGTTCCTACTCCGGCATCTATGAAGAAGGGGATATTGTCGTAATACAATGAAAAACTACCCACATCATTGTGGTTGTGGCTTTCATTGTTGTATCCGCCCTTAGCTGCAAAGAATAAGCCGCTTTCGGAACGCATGTAGCAAAATTCCGTTTCCGGATACCAGGTATGAGCAGCATTAGGGAGCGCCGGTTGGATAGCCGCCAGTTCGTCGGAAAAACGCAGGCTTTCCAGGGCACGGAACAGATCCCTGCCGCGGGGTACATGGTGCTTCCGTCCACCTTTTTCAAACAGATAGGCGGCGAATTGCTGCATCTCGGTACTACTCACGGCTTTTCCGTAGCGGAAGATCACCGAAGGTTCTCCCCCACCCCGGGCGGAGGCGTCGGCAAAATTGACCACCCAGCCGCCTCCCACATATGAGCGGGCAATATATTCTCCCATGTTTTTAATGATGGGCTGATCAAAGACGGATACCTTACCGCCGGTAGCCAGATGAAGAATATCCAGATAGTCAAAAAGCTTGCCGGCAGCATGTCCCCAATAAGACGGCCCTTCCTCGCATGCGCCGTCTGCGTGGGTATAATTGATGAAGGCATCCGTAGAGACCATGGTCCGATATACTCCAGTCGCCAGTTTTTCCGGATCATCTTCCAGGAGCAGAAACGTCAGCAATACATTGGAATTACACCAGGGGTTCCAGTTGTTAACCGTTTCACCGGGTTCCAGGTCAAAAGCCTGCCACCAGAAGTCGCTTCGGTTCATGTATACATCCAGAATACGCTCCTGCAGATTACGGCGCAAGCGGGTGGCGATCAACGGACTCACTTTATCAAATTCGTCTCTAAAGAAATAGTACAACCAGGAATAGAAGGAACCGAGATCACCGGCAGTCAGATCAATGGTAAATTCATACGGATCGGGAATTGCCCGCTTGTTGGTCTGGTAGGCCGACAGGTGCGCCGACAACACCCAGGTGGTCATTTCACAGGCCATCCAGGTACCGTTCATGATCTGATCCATAAAGCGGCCCTTACCTTCAGCGAGTTCGGCCAGTACGAGTGCCATCATAGCATTATTGTTATCTCCAAAGGGCTGCTGCATGATATCCCGGGAACCGCTTTTTTCGAATTCCAGATAATCACTGAGTTTAACTACTTTCCATTCATAGTCCAGGTATTCCTCCCCGGCAGAGATCAGTTCCTGTCGAAAGTTTTTAGTCAGTTTTTCCCAACCGGCACGGTCAGTATAAGCGGGATAGGGCACCCAGTCCTGCCTGGGCAAGAGTGCAGTCCGCAAACTTGCCCGGGTGATGGCGTTTTGTAGAAGATCCCGGTCTTCGGTAGCGGAAGCCGGCAGGCAAAAGATGATCAGCAGACAGACCAGTGTCAGAAAATGTTGTTTCATTGGTGTAGGTTGGCAA